>JAGRNC010000081.1 GCA_020440935.1 Leptospiraceae bacterium
GGCGAGGCTCCGTAGCGTTCATAGTTACCCGGGAAGAGCAGCACCGCTCCCGGGAAACATGGGTTGATGCGTAAGGTGACCCAATCGAGAGGCCTTCTTGCGCTTGAGCGATAAGGGGCCGCAAAGCTCGAAGATTTGCACCATCGAGAGGCGGGCAGACGACGGCAGCAGTTGGCGATGGACTCCACCCATTGCTCCCCGAATTACGAGGAACCATGATGGGGCGGCTGGTATGAATTTTTTTGGTTTTGAAAGGAAAGGCAGCGCGGTCGGACGAAGCCCGCAATACTAGACTCGGATTTTCTGATTGAGGTACAGTAATGGCCCGCCGGACACGAGCAGGTTTGCAGCTACCGCCCACTGCTTCCGCCCGACTGGGCAGTGCTGAGGGAATTCCTGAACCGACACAGCTGCCTCGTGCAAGTACAGCAGCTGTGACACGGGCAAGATTAGGAGGTCCCTGCCCTTTTCGCTCGGCCGCTGGCTGCTTTCTTTTTGGCTGATGCGGACGGAGGCGACTTCTTTGAAGATTTCTTTGTGGAAGCCGACGGACGCTTCTTGGTGGCGCGAGCCTGCTTTCGCGACTCGGTTTCCTGGCGTTGCTTTTCCCGGTTCCGTTCTTCGCGTTTTACCATATACAGGTAGTGCTTCACGTACTGGGTATACGGCTCCGAAACCGTAGATGGATCGAAGTCGCCAGGCTCTTCTAATAGACTCTTCACGGAAGAAGGGGGAAGGTCTTCCTTTTCGGAGTTGATAAGGATCTCTAGCCTGCGGCAGATCTCCTGGTCGTTCACTTCTCGGGTGAGTTTTTTCATGGCCGACAGCAGCCGGGCCACGCCGGGATTGCTCCTCGACATAACGGCAAAGCCTCTCTATCTGTGGATTCCAAGCCAGAATTTTGCTGTCAGGCTGCCGATCAACCGACTTTCCAGGGGAGTGCAGCACTTCCTGCAGCGGTTCGACTCCCCTCCGGCCGGGATTCCCCGGAAAGAATTTCACGATTTCCGAGGAGCTGACAAATTGGACAAGGTAGTTTGTCGCCCGTCCCGCCACCGAATTTGATCTATCTGCGATCGGGGGGACGTCTGCGATGGATGGATCCGGGCCGATCTTCCCGGTAGCCGCAGAAACGGTCTTTCGGGAGACTGGCCGGTTTGCAGTCTGAGTGGAGTCTTGATCCGACAATTGGGCGAGCCAGGCTCGATTCGAAGACTGCCCCTCCAGGCATGATGCAGAGGCCACCGACTCCTGCGGAGCGGTAAAATCAGGGCATAGGCTGTCCCTATCCAGTGCCGGGGTGGCACCAGATGAGGAAACTGACAAAATGACAGCTGCCCAGAACATACTGTGCTTATTTGCTATACATTTGGCGGGAAATGCAATCATTTTTTTTCTTCAGAAATCGGCTTTTCGGGCCGATCGGACCGACCGCAGAGCTCAGAGAGTCGGTATTCCCATTCCCAGCATCGAATCTGCTCTTCCCGCTGGGAGCTACTGGATCGCATGTTCTTCACCACCGGAAGAAGCATTCGCGCCACAGCAATCTCCAGACCGCCGGCCAGTTCTTTATCGAACTGATCGGGATCGGCGAGGGCCACATACAAGAGGCGATAGAAGTGGTCGAGGCGTCGCAGGTCGTCCTGAACGCGCACAAGCTCTGGACTGTCCCGCTCGTTTTGGATCATGATTGCCAGAAATGTGCGAATGAACTCTACCTCCTGGCCCTTTAAAGTGAATCGCACAGGCAGATCCTCCATGCGATGGAGATCCAGTTGGCGGAGATAAAGCCGCGCCTGAAAGACCGGATTGGACGCATGCTCGGAACCGCCGCCCTGCTTAATAATATCCGTAGCGCGGACGGTTTCTTCGGCCGCGGCCGGCTCCGCTGCTCCTTCTTCTTTTAGAAGGAATGTCTTCAACTCCGGACGATGAACCTTTAAGCTCATCAAGTCGATGCGAGGGACCTGTGGCTCCAGCACAACGTACCGCCACGGGGCGCCGCGATATCGGCCTCCCGCATCCATGAGCTGGCGGGCAGAATCAAAGTATGCCACAACCACAGGGAAATGGTCAGCTGCAGAAGTACAGGGAAGCAGCAAATGACGCCCCCTGCTCTCTCCCAATCGATAGGGAATAACAAGCCGCCTGGACCGATTGGCCACCAGCACGAATTGATCAACCTCGAGGGCTGGCTCGAAGCTTCGGCCAATAAAAAGCACGCCCGGGATCTGCTGATCCGAAGCCCCTGCCCCCGACTGAGGAAATTCCAGGCGGCCATCCCTGGATACATTGCACATCCCCCGCTCGGGAAAAATCCGGATCAAGAAGCCTCCGGGGGTTTTCATTTCAATATTGTCGCTCACTCGTCTTTGCCGCCCAATCCCAGTTTGTTCATTCGATACTGAAGAGAACCCCGGGAAATCCCCAGCGCCCGAGCCATCTGGACTTGATTCCCACCATGCAGTGCGTAGGCCTGCAGAAGCAGAGACTTTTCCAGTTCAGCAGTTCGATCGCGCAGATTGAGATCGTCCGCCTGCCCCTGGTTCCAGTTCCCAAATTGAAGGTCCACCTTCCGCAGTTCGGACCCAGGACAGAGCAGAAATGCCGAGCGCAAAGTATCCCTGAGCTCCTGCCAGTTCCCGGGCCAGTCATACTGACGCAGCGCCTCCAGGGCCTCGCCGGTAAGCGAGATGCTCCTTCCATACTGACGACGAAAACCTTCCATTAGCCTTTCGCTTTCTTCCGGAATACGATCTTTCTGATTCCGCACCGGCGGCAGCAGCATTTCTCCGGCTCGCAGCAATCGCAACAGCGCGGACTGGAACCGACCGGCCTCGGCCATTGCACCCAGATCGCGACTACTCGTAAAGACCCAGAACACCGGAGAATCGGGATCCGAGAGTAGAGCCAGAATTCTTAGCTGCAAAGAAGAAGAAAGATCCGAGACCTCCTCCACAATAATGGCCGAAGCGCCGCGCTCCATCACCGGCACCACCGAAGCTTCCCCCAGGCGAGCGCCGGCTGCATCTCCAAAAAATTCCCGAAGCTGCACTTCTTCGGAAAGCCGGGCCGGATGAAAATGCACGGCGCGCTCGGCGCCAAATCGAGTCTCGGCGAAAGCACGCACCAGGCGGTCGGCACCGGAGCCGGGCTCAGATAGCAGAAGCACCGGAGAAGTCGATCGTTGCAAATAAGCCAGAGGGTCCTGGAGCCACACAGGAAGATCAAGGTCTTCCCGCACAGCTTCCCGCTGCGCCAGTTCAGAAATAAAAAGCAGCTTGAGAAATGCCTGGTCGGGCAAGGTCCCGGCCGGAGCGTCCAGGGCCAGAAGGTACTGCACGCCCTGGCCTTCCACGCCCAAAAACAAGTCCCGACCAGAAAGCCCGACCTGGTCTCCCGAGATAGACTGGAGCCCGGTGCGCCGCGCCTCCTCCCAGACCGATGGATCATCCTGGAGGAAACCGTAGCGCTGCCTGGTCTGGGGACCGCTCATTCCCGCCAGAGGCACAAAGGCGCCTCCGCGACGGCCAAAAAGGACGTAATGCACATTCTCGCCGAGAGCCGACAGAAAGCCTTGCTGGTAGCGTCCGTCAGAAAGAGATCGCAATATTTCTTGCGCAGACATACAGTGTAAATATCGACTTACAGGAATCTAGAATTCAGGTGTCGGACATCCGACAGCAAGAAAGATGCAGCAAATCGGGCCTGGTGCCGTAGCCGCAGCAGCGAGCCGATCCTGGGCCGAGATTGCAAATCGATGCACCGTCGGACGTCCGACCGTAGTTTTTTCCGGGAGCCGAAAAACTTCCTTGAAAAAATGCTTCCTTATTATTATGTCGCATTAATCGTGAAAACCACCCGCATCATAGCGATCACCAACCAGAAAGGCGGAGAAGGAAAAACCACTACCGCCATCAACCTTGCCTTCGGCCTGGCCAAGCGAGACAAGCGGACGCTACTCGTAGACATGGATCCGCAGGCAAATACTACCGGACTGTTCGCCAACCCGGACAACCTGGAAAAGACAATGTATAATGTCTTCAGCCAGTCGACCCCCATCCAGGAAGCCATCATTGAGACCGACGAAAAAAACCTCTGGGTAGCTCCGTCCAAAATCACCCTGGCGGAAGTGGAGTCCATGGGCCAGAATGTAGACGCACCCTATATACTACGGGATGCGCTGCATGCGCTCAAGGACTTCGACTACATTATCATCGATTGTCCTCCCAGCCTTTCGATATTCACCATTAATGCCCTGGTAGCCGCCACGCATGTGGTGGTCCCGGCCCAGGCCGAAAAGTTTTCCATCGACGGCATGACCGGGCTACAGACGACCATCAACAGCATAAAACGCAGGATTAACCCGGACCTGGAAGTGGCCGGCGCGCTGGTCACGCAGATCAAAGCCAAGACCGTCCTTACCAAGACCATACTTCCGGTGGTTTCGCAGTTTTTTCGGGTATTTGATTCCACCGTAAGCGCAGGAGTGGCCATCGGAGAAAGCCATCTTGCCAGAAAGAGCATCTTTGACTATGCTCCGGATTCAAAGCAGTCCAAAGAGTATTCGGACTTCCTGGAGGAACTACTGCGTGAGCTCGAAGCATAAGAAGCTCGGCACCCTGGCCGACATCTTCCAGGCAGAATCCCTCGATGGAACGATCACTCGGATCCGGATGGATCGGATCCGACCGTCCGACGAGCAGCCACGAAAGGATCGCACCCTTGGCGTAGACGAATTAGCGGAAAGCATCAAGAAGGACGGCCTGCTTTCTCCCATCGTTGTAACCAGAGCGGGGGAGGGCTACCGAATCATCGCCGGCGAACGACGGTACCATGCACTGAACCGCCTGGGCTGGAAGGAAGCTGAATGCCGCATCATCTCCAGAGAAGAACGAGACTACTACAGAATCGCAATTATTGAAAACCTCCAGCGGGAAAACCTCTCCGCGCAAGAAGAAGCCGAAGCTCTGCTCCGACTAAAACAGCAAGAAGACCATTCCGACGCAGAACTGGCACGGCTGGTGGGAAAATCCAGGAACTATATCACCGAAATCCTGGGCATTGCCAGCTTACCAGCCGAAGCGCTGGAACGCTGTAAAACCGCTGGCCTTGAGAACAAGAACCTGCTGATTCAGGCCGTCCAGGCTTACCGAAAAGACCGATTCGAGGAATTTGTAGACGCATTCGAAAAAGGCGATATTCGGACAGTTCGATCAGCCCGCGAATTTTTCGCTCCGGCCACCGCTCCATCCGAAGAAGGGGGCAAGCAGGAGTCTACCGCGCCAAAATCCGCAAAAGCAGGGCCGCCTCGACCGTCGGACAATCCCGAAGTCGAGATCACCAGAAAGGCCAACAGAATCACCATTGTGGCCTCAGATCCAACGCATGCCAGAACCCTGGAAAACTGGCTCAAAAAGAACCTTCCCGCCGGCAATTGATACGTACTTTAAAGTACTTGACAGATGTCGGTTATGCGACATAATCTCGGTGCACGTCGCAAAATAATATAGATAAGACGGCAAAAAAATACCCCTCAACGAATTGAGGGGCTGGGGCTTCCATTGGGAATGAATGGTTGGTGACATAATGCATCATACAAAAGCAATGTCAACTTTTTTTTGGAAGCCTCTCATCAAGCAGATGAGGTGGCTATATGTCAGCAGGAGAGCTGCATTATTTTAAGTTTGTTTCGGCTTTGATCGATACAGGGCTGTGGGCGAAAATGTCTCCCGCAGCCAGAACCCTGTATCCGGTATTGCTTCGATTTACAGATCGGCACTTTAAGCCAGTGTACCCGGGGACCAATGCGCTCCTCAAACTGACTGGCTTTAAGCAGAAATCTAGCCTGCGAAGGGCTAGAGAGGAACTCCAGAGCCTCGGCCTGGTTCACGTGGAGCGTGGGTCTGGGCGAACAAACTCTACGTATTACTTTCTTTTTGAGCGACTGAGCGCTCCCCAGAGGGGCGATGCAGCACCCCGCACCGATGCGCCGACAGACTCCCCTGCGGAGCGAAAGGAATCCCCGGACCAGCAGATCCAGTCGCCCCCCAGGGACAGCTCCAGCCCGCCCTCGTACAACCAGATCCATATATCCATCCAAAATCATCCAGATTCCGGTAATGAGCCAGAGTCCAGGGACTGGGAGCTGGCGAGGAGTGAGTGTCTGCTGGCTGGAATTCCGCCCAGTCCGGAGAATGTGCAAAAAATTCTGTCCCGCGGAAAGCCGGATGGGTCAATGGCTTGGAATCAGATCCTGGAACGGTTAATCGGCCGAGTCTCCCCAGGAAGCCTGGAGTTATTGCGCTCTTGCTTTCTGGCCGAGGAGGGTGGTTGGATCCGATTGCAGGACACGGTTCCGGAGTATTTAAAAACAATCCTTTTTCAAATGCACGATCAGATCCTTTTTGAGCCGTCGGACGTACAGGCCACGGAAAGACACAGGCACTGGAATCAACTTATATGAAGCCGATCCGAATTTCACATCCGCAAGTTTATCCCTTTCAGGACTTCGCAGGTCCTGGCACATCGAACATAGAAGACGGTCAGCTCCGATCGTGGCAGAGCGAAGCATCGGATCTGCCCGGACTGGTGGCATGCAAGGGACGATTCACCGAAGAGATTTGTTTTAATCAGATAACGCTGGAAAAGCATCCGGAATTGCCGGACTGTTTTCCCGATAATTTTCGATTCGAAATCTCGCAGGATGGCCAGGTCTGGGAGCCGATCTTGCGAGAGTCCGACTTCCGCCACCAGGGCAAAGAGCAGCTCTCCTGGAACTTTCCTTTAATCACTGCAAAGTACATTAAGTTTCTATTTATACGCGATAAACAAATAGAAGACGGCTATGTTGCGGCCTTTGGGGCATTTCGCGTAATGGTTTCCGGAATAGTGGACATTCAGGTTTCCGGGGAACTGGATCGGCTCTGGGTAAAGGATAATCTGATCGATCAGCGAAAAGACTATGGATGGTCCAGCCCACTACGGAGCCGCAAGGAAGAGGAGTTTATTCGACTGGATCTGGGCTCGGTAAACCGGGTGGGCGAAATCCGTTTGCTATCCAGGGATGTGGAGGATCCCCTCTTTCCCGAAGGATTCCATATCTCCTACAGCGAAGACAACATCACCTGGCATCATCTTTTAGAAGAAAGTGGATTTCTGGCCGAGCCTGGTCAGTGGTACCGATGGCGCTTTCTTCCTCTAAACATTCGTTATATTCAGCTAACAATCTCGGAATCGTCGCGTACACGCGAGGGGAAGTTTCTTTCGCAAATTATCGAAGTGGAGCTATTTGCCTCGGCGGACCCTGTGGAAAAGCAAGATCGAAGTATGCCGGCCGAGCCAATTCCGCATGCATCGGTGCTGCGGTCGGGAATTGTGCGCCTGGCATTGGATGGAGAGGCCAGGGATGGCGTTGTGGTGCAGGGAAGCGATCGTCGATTGCGGGATGCGACTACGGATTTTAAGGGAATCGTTGAGCTTGCCTCGGATGGGGAAGACCGGGAAAACATTGTCGTTCAGGGCAATGACCGCCGTTTGAAGCCAGCCAGCGAAGATCTTCCTGGAATTGTACGCCTGGCCAGAAACGGCGAGGAGCGGGCATTGCATGCAGTGCAGGCAAATGATGACCGATTGAAGTATGCTTCCGAAGAAAAAGCGGGTCTCGTGGAGCTGGCTGCGGATGCAGAAGACCGAGTGGGAGTGGCGGTCCAGGGTAGCGATTCCAGACTGAAATACTCTACAGAAAAGAATCCTGGAATTATTCGATTGGCTCCGGCTGGAAGCAATCGGCCTTCAGAAGCAGTGCAGGGTAGTGACCCTCGCCTGCGGGATGCATCCACCGAAACAAAAGGAATTATGCGATTTGCCCGTGCAGGGGAATCGGAATCTGAAACGGCCGTGCAGGGCAGCGATCCGCGACTGCGCGCGGCCACCGAAGAAACACCGGGCATCGTAGAGCTGGCCTCTGATGGAGAGACTCGGAACGGCGTTGTGGTTCAGGGCAGTGATTCACGGCTAAAATCGGCCACTGCAGAAGATTCAGGAATTGTTAAGCTTGCGCCGGAAGGGAGCAGTCTTTCCGGCCATGTGGTGCAATCCACCGATCCGCGTTTGCACGATGCTCGAAAGCCCCTACCGCATGAACACGAATATGCTCCCATCGAGCATGACTTCAGCAGTCATGCTGGGACGATTCGGGTAGAGTCCTCCATGGGCGAATCCTTTGCCAGTGTTTCGCCGCCTCCGGTAGATCATGCTCCTGTGCAGGGAGTGAATCAGTCCTCGGGGGCCGGTCTGGCCGGGCGTTCGCAGGGCGATGGCGTTGTGGGCTACGGTGAGCTTACTGGAATGCTGGGGCTCTCCCGCCAGGGCGAAGGGGTTCGTGGCGCCGGTGGCTCCGGGCCTGGCGGACGGTTTTTATCGGAAAGTTTCTATTCCCTGGTGGCCGGCGGCCATGACGATCGGGGATTTCCGGTGTCCGACCTGGGTCTATGGGTGCGCGGGATCAGTCGATTCTCCGGGACGATCTATGCCGGTAAGAGCGGCGATCCGCTGGTTGCTCCAGTGGCCGCATTCTTTACGATTCGACAAAACGAAGTTCTGGGAGCCGGTGATCTCCTGGTGGCTACCAATGAAGAGGGCGTGCTGGCGCGCTGTTCAGAGAAAGGAAGCCGAAAGGCCATCGGTATAATAGTAGAAAAAGCCGCTGTAGTTCTGAATCCTCCCGCCGGATATCTTCCCGAAGAGCATAGCAGGGGAGGGCTGCAAAAGCCGGAAGGGATGGAGCTGGTGGCCTTTTCTGGCCCGGTTTATTTGCGGGTATCTGCCGAAGGGGGCAAAATCGAACCGGGCGATGCGTTGATTGCTTCCTATCAGCCTGGATGTTGTGAAAAAGCCTCTGATTCGGATCCTGCAACAGCCATCGTTGCCAAGGCTCTCGGGTATCATGAAAAAGGGGAGGGGCGCATTCTTGCCCTTCTCAGTCTTTGACCGTCGCTTATCCGTCGGCTGGCATCTTCATTTCTAGATACAGCGCATTCTGTGTCCGGATTAGTTCGCCTATTTCGTTGTCAGGAAGGATCGTTTCTTGATCATCCAGTTCTTCGCCTGCCATGCGAAGTGCGGCCACCCTGGCGGCGCGCTCCACAGGATGCACAATCTGTCGGTTCGCGTATATATAGCAGCTCCATAGTAGCGCCGAAATCATTAGAAATCCGGTAAGTAAGATCATAAGCTCCAGGAGTTTCTGTCTTTTGTGCAGGTCTTTCAAGTTGATATAGATCCGTTCGCCGGGATCCGGCCCGGGTATATATTTAAAATCGCGCTCCTGCCTGAAGT
>JAGRNC010000818.1 GCA_020440935.1 Leptospiraceae bacterium
TGCCAGCCTGACTTCGGAGCTACGCACCACCGGGCGATAGGATGCCGCCAACCGGGACAATTCCTGCATCGTATCTCTGGGATAGAATAACCGCTCATCCACAATGCCCGAAATCTGCGGAATTTCACCCGCAGCCAGAGGCCGGGCATATGGATCATATCTGAAAAAGGCGCAGGCAAACCAGAGCAGAAGAATCAGTGGCGCGAACAGGAGTGGACGAGGTTTGGCAGGCAGGCGTGCATCGATGGAAGTCGCGATCAGAAAACCAAGGATGGGCAATACCGGTACTAAGAACCTTCCAAACATAAAATCGCCGCCTACCCAGAGGACGTAGATATGCCAGAGTACGGCCGTCAGTAACATCGGGACCCAGGCGGTGGGAAGCCTGTTCTTTTGCGGTATAATGAGAGCGAGCCCGAGTAGGGGCCAGAACCAATAGCCCTTGTAGAACAGCGCCAGGTATGTTAGCCCCTGGTGGGCATAGGAAGAGTAGGCGGACTTTGCATAGAATGTGTTTGGCAGCCAGGCGCCATAATATTGATACCGAGCTATTTCGTAGAGCGCCAGAACTGCCAGGGAAGCAATTAATGCCGTGCAATCGCCGACCGCTAAAGGAGCTTTTCGGCGAAAGATTCGCAGGCATCCAGAGACCCAGGCCACCGAAAAGAAAATGAACCCATCGGGCCGCAACAAACAGGTAATCACAAGAAGGGAAAGGCCTATGGCCAGCGACCCCTCGTCCTTACTGTAGCCATTGACTTGCTCATTCTGGGCACCAATGCGGTCGCCGCCTAATGAGAAATACAGTCCGATAAAGGCGCTCGCCGAAAATGCCATGGTTTCCAGTCCCGATGTGGCAAAGACCAAAAAGTGCATAGTGGCCGAAAGCAGGCCCGCCAGTAGAAGTGGCCAGTGCCGCTGGTTTTCCTGTTGATACTGGCGATGTCCCAAAAAAGCGAACAATCCGACCATGCAGAGAATCGAAAGTAACCAGGACCAGTGAACGGGATTTGCGCCCAAACCAATAACGGGAATTAGAAAGGCAGTCCATAGAAAATTCGTGAAGCCTTCCACTCGTTCGCCTGCATTAAAAACGAGGCCGAGTCCCTGAGCGGCATTCCTTGCGTACCGAAAAGAAATGAAGGCATCGTCGCAAGTCCACCTTAGCAGGTAAGCATGAATGGAGGCATAGATTCCAAAGAAGGAAATCAGAGTCATGGTCCCGATCCGACCTGGTCCGATCCGGCCCTTCTTTTTTTGCTCGACCCTGGAAAACTCCA
>JAGRNC010000819.1 GCA_020440935.1 Leptospiraceae bacterium
CGGGCCTGCGAAGGCTTTTTCCGTAGTTCAGCTCGCTTTGCCATGGCCCAGCCTGAAAGTTCGAATCTTGATCTCAATCAGAATCGATGATTTTTTCCATTTTTTGCTTGCCAGAAGGCGAGTATTTACTCGTATTAAATGCGAGTAAATACTCGGAGGTATACTATGAATCTAAACGATGAAAGAATCAATCAAACCCTGGAAGCGCTCCACTCCAGGGCTAGAAAACAGGAGCTACGTCTGGTTTGGGAGAATCTATCCCAGTGGCCAAATGTTCTGATGGGAAGAGGGGTGCGATGGAATGATCGAAGCGGGGAAAAACTGCAAAACAAATTCATATGCGTCGATCCACAGCAGGGCCAACTTCTGTATATGCTGGCCAGATGTGCTAGAGCGCAGACCATTCTGGAATTTGGTACATCATTTGGCGTTTCTACAATCTATCTGGCTGCGGCCGTTCGCGACAATGGCGGCGGAAAAGTATATGGCACCGAATTTGAACCAACAAAAGCGAAGGAAGCGAAAAAGCATTTGGAGCAAGCGGGCCTTTCGGAATTTGTCGAGATCATCGAAGGCGATGCGCGTCAGACGCTGAAGAATTTTGAAGCGCCCATTGATTTCGCGCTCATTGATGGATTTCCTCCCTATAATCTGGAAATCCTTCGTCTGGTTCAGAATCGAATCCGCGAAGGCGGCATCGTCCTTTCGGATGATATTGGACTGTTTAAAGAAGACCTGGCGAGTTATGTGGCCTACATGAGCGAACCTTCGAATGGTTTTCGATCGGCGAAGCTGGAGTTAAATGGCGGAACTCTATTGTCCGTTAAGACGGCCGCCTGACCGATTTTCTTGATGCGGCGGTTACCTGAATTGGGAAGCCGCCGCAACTGGTGTAGATGTTTATTTACTAGCTCTGCGCTACGTCTACCTGTCGATTATTTCAATTCGAATGAACGCGGTACGCCTGCTCCCGGAAAGGTCACAATCTCCTTTGTTGCCGGTTTATGGTCCAGCTTGCTGGACAGCGATCCGTCCGACTCCTTGAAATGAGTCCAGCCCCCATTATGAATAGGAATCGCTACCCGCGGATGCATCTGCTCTACCAGTTTGATAAAGTCTTTGCCATCCATGGTGTACTTTCCTGGGCCGGTAAGCCAGGGGAATGTTGCTCTTCCTACATGGATGAGGGCAATGCCAATGGAGAAGCGATTCCCTACTTCGTACAGAGGGCTATATAGCACCGTGTCTCCGGAAATGTAGATGGCCTCGGTGCAGC
>JAGRNC010000820.1 GCA_020440935.1 Leptospiraceae bacterium
GCGTCATCCTGACAATGTACGATCAGCGTACTTCGCTGGCGAATCAGGTAGTGGAAGATGTGCGCGAGCATTTCGGAAACAAAGTGTTTCAGTCTGTGGTGCCCCGGAACGTGAAGCTATCGGAAGCCCCCTCCTTCGGCAAAAGCATTCTTGCCTATGCACCCGATAGTGCCGGTGCCCGGGCCTACGATGAGCTTGCAGATGAGGTGCTGAACAATGGCTAAAAAGAGCGGTCTGGGCCGAGGCCTTTCCAACCTAATTCCTGGAGCCGCCTCGGGCGCGGCTTCCACTACTGCAGAGGGTCATCCCGATTATCAAGAGCTTGCCATTGATCGCATCACTCCAAACCCGGAACAACCACGGAAGAAATTCCGCGAAGCAGAGATCGATGAACTGGCCTCGACCCTTTTATCTGTGGGCTTGATTGAGCCTATCGTTGTTCGCAGAAAAGACGATGGCTATCAGATCATCTCCGGTGAAAGGAGATGGCGCGCAGCGCAGAAGGCAGGATTTCGAAAAATCCCGGCTGTGGTAAAACAAGTCTCGGAATCCCAGGGACTGGAGATGGCCATTATAGAAAATGTCCAGCGCGAAGATCTAACAGTGATTGAAGAGGCCAGAGCTTACGAAGCGCTTATGCGACTTAGCGGCGAAAAGGCGGCCGATGTTGCCAAAAAGGTGGGTAAAGATCGGGCCACGATTACAAATCTAATCCGGCTGCTCAAATTGCCCGATGAAGTATTGGAATTGATTGAGGATAGAAAGCTTTCGGGGGGGGCCGCCAGGCCTCTGCTGTCTTTGGCCGATCGCGGAGCAGTGATTCGGATGGCACGAAAGATCGTCCAGGAAGGCTGGTCGGCGCGCAAAGTAGAAGACGAAGTGGCTCGACTCACAGAGTCAGCTGGCCCTACTAAATCGACCAGCGCAACAAAGGATGCCAGCACCCGAAAACTGGAAGAACGTCTTAGGGCCCGGTTCACAGCAAAAACGGAAATCAAGCATAAAAAATCAGGGGCCGGCCAGGTCACGGTGCATTACGCAAACCTGGATGATCTGGAGCGAATTCTGGAACTGATGGGTCTAAAGTCGTAGCGCTCGATCCTATATCCGAGAATCGCGGGAATCGGAAAAGAGCACCGGTCGACAACGGAGCTGCCGGTGCAGTTACTGGTGCACGTGATTGTGCAGATGATCGGTGCAATATTCGTGATCGCTGCAATCTACGCAGAACCGGAACTCCAATCGAGGGTCATCCAGTTCCGTCTTTCCGCAAAC
>JAGRNC010000821.1 GCA_020440935.1 Leptospiraceae bacterium
AATTTCTGGCGAAAACGCAGAAGGGCTATTTCCGCCAGAAAGCGAGGCAAATTGCGCTCCCGGGTCTCCGGTGAGCGAACGCGGTTCGGCCATAATAGCAAGGCCATCGGGCGAATCGCTATCATACACATCCCAGAGATGATAGGCATAGATTAAAAGAGCCATGCCCGCAGCCGTGTAACTGGCGTTCTTGTATTGATTGTACTGACTTACGCCATCGCTGTACTGGAGGCTAGCCGTGGTGCTCAAGACGCTGGCATTGGAACTGGATAGCGTAGGGATAATGAGAGAATAGATTAGAGGATTCGAATATAGCTGGTTGAGCGTGCTGGATTCGTTGGCAGCGGCCACCGCATTTGCCTTATTTGCATAATACAGCGAAGCTCCGCTGAATGCCAGGATGCCACCGGAAATCAGATAGGCTTTAACGGTATCGCCCCGTTCAAACTGATCCCATCCTGGAACCAGCCAGGTGTAGGAGTCTGGTAGGTTCCAATCGCGTGTAAACGATGGCTGCCCCACTTCGGCATTCTTTCCGTCAATCAACAGGGCCGACTCCACTCGATCCGGATCCTTACCGGGGTTCTTCGCCTGTATGTCAATTTCGGCATGATCGCCGACGGTGCTGGTGTCCACGTCCAGAGCAACCTTACCGTCGTTCAGGATTCTCTTTCTCCAGATCTTGACTGGCTTCTTTCCTGCGTTGGCCTGGAAATCGGTGTACTCGTCCAGGTTGTCTCCGTCCACAATGACAGTGGTACTCTGACCGGGAGTGTGGTCGCCCAGGGTAAGCTGTCGCATCACCGGTTCGCGCGTCTTGATTACTTTAAAGTTCTCCCAATTAGACCAGAAGGAAATCTTCCCAAATTTGTTAATGATGCCTATTCGACGTTTGTACTGGCCTGGACGGAGCTTAATTTCTAGCTTTGGATTTGCCAGATCGGATTGGTCAATGAGCAGGGTTCCCTGGCGATCGGCCACCTGGAGAACGTAGCCCTCGGCAATGCGCACCGAAGTCCATTCCATCAGCACCGACAGGGCAGGCTCATCCGGACTTTGCTGTTTTCCTTCGATGATCTTTTCTTCTGCCGGGCTTTCTGCAAAGGCCAGACCGGGCAACAGTGTGACCAGCGAAATGAACAGCGCTAGTAGCGTCCGTAGCCATTTGTAATTCGCATTTATTGTATGCAGCCAATCCACAAGTCTATTCCTTGCTATACGTTGAATGGAGCGGAAATCATTTCTGACCCGTTGCATTCCCAGCTAATCTATC
>JAGRNC010000822.1 GCA_020440935.1 Leptospiraceae bacterium
ATGCGTCGAATGGTGCGAGCCTGCGATTTCATGAATCCTTTCCAATCTGCTCATTCTGCGCATAGAAAGCAGCAAAGTCTTCAGAAAAATTGCTCATTTTCACTTTTCCCAGAATTGGCTTATTGCGATCGTAGTCCGCGTAGAAGGTTCCGTTTCGTATGCTGGCATTCATCTCTACGAAGGATCTGGCGATGCTCTCGTTCATTCCGTGAAACCGCAGCGCCTGAAGCTGCTCCAGATCGCCAATTCGGTTCCAGGTCAAACCGGGATTTCCGATGGCATTTCCGAGAATTTTGGCCGTTTCGGAACATCGCAACTCATCGCTTGCAACATAGCGTACGTGTTGCCCAGGTCCGCCCGATTCGAGTTCGGAAACAATGGCGTCGGCTATGTCAATATTCGAGACCCAGACCACTCGATCGTCCTGCCCATAGTTGGCCGCAATGGTATTCTGATTTCTGATGGAATCTGCGTATAGATAGAGATTCTTGTAGTAACCAGCCGGCCGCAGAAAGGCAATCCTGATACTATGGGAAAGCTGACTTAACTCATATTCGCCAATGCTATGGACTCTGATTAGACCGCTTCCTGATTTCATATCTGCGCCAATACTGCTCAGGTAAACTACAGTCCTTGCGCCGGAGTTTGTGATGGCCTTTGAGTAATTTTGCGCTATTCTTTGTGCCCTGTCCAGTATTCGATCAGAATCGTTCTTTGGATCAGAAAAGTTACCATAGGGGGCAAGCATACAGAACACTGCATCTGCACCATCGAAGGTCCGCGAAATAAAATTCAGGTCTTCCATATTACCGATTGCCGGATTGGCTCCGCAGTTGGAAATTCTTTCGCCCCTGGAGTAGGTGCTGCTAATTACAGTGACATCATGGCCGTTTCGCAGTAACTTCTGGGTCAACGGTTTGCTTACGTAACCTAGCGATCCTGTAACTACTATCTTCATTGTCTTCCTCGCTTTCGTTTGGTATCCGTATTGTAACGGTATCGAACGGTGGTGTCCATAGCCGGGAGTTATCCGGATCTACGAATGTACTATCCGTTTCTCGCTTTTCGGACTACGTGGTCCTTGGGCGGTCATTTCTGGGCGGCAGATTGAGAAATCTGGCCAGGGGCAGGAGGAGCCTCGTCACCCGTGGAGGAATTCACTTGTGGGGTCTGCTCGGCCAGATTTTCTGTCCCGCATAGGAAGGGTGTCACCGTGGCATTCATACCTTATTGCCAGGAGAATACTGCGGGCGCG
>JAGRNC010000823.1 GCA_020440935.1 Leptospiraceae bacterium
TCCTTCACCTTGTAATCAGTTTTTTCTTCAGTAATCATTCGATTCTCCTGCATTATTTTGTTGCTATCATACTTTCCGTATAACTGCTATGAGCGCTGGCGGCGTTTCGAGCGGTATAGAATACGCACTCCAGGCTTCCCTGACCCTGCCCGCTGTGGGTCGATGTGGTCTCAAAGCCTGCCTCTTTTAGATCCTGCTGCAATCGGTCTGACTCAAAACCAAGCCAGAAGTCGGCAAAATTGCTGCGCATCACTTCCTCGTTATGGTGATCCAGGTCGGCCAGAATGAGAGTGCCGCCTGGTTTAAGGATTCGGGCGGCCTCTTTCAGCGCTACCATGGGTTCTGGCACATGATGCAGCACCATGGATAGAACGGCCACATCTGCCTCCTGGTTGGCCAGCGGAAGATGCTCCATCGAGCCCAGGCGGAATTCTGTGCTATCCTCCTGGCCGGATAGATTCTTACGGGCCTGATCCAGCATCGCCTGGCTCTGATCCACCAAAATGATGCGACGCCCTGGCGCGGTCATGCCCACTGCCAGTTCGCCCGTGCCGCATCCAAGATCCACCACAGTCAGCGGGCCTTCGGGTATCATTTCTATGATTTCATTTCTATAGTAGTCCGCATCCACATAATCGCGCTGCATTTCATCCTGGAGGGCGCCGTAGCGGAAAAAGTGATCCAGGGTCTGACTCTTGCGTGCATCCAGAACGTTGGCCAGGCGATCATAATCGCGGAGGGATTCTTCGGGCAGCCACAGGCCCGGCCTGGAAGAACCGTCTTCTCTGGATTCAAAGAATCCGAGCATGGTTTCCAGCGAAGAGAGCAACGCCGATTGTCGAATCTCGGGACTGATTCCGTAGTAGATCCGAGAACCTTCTCGGCGACCGGCCAGTAGTCCGGCATCGGCCAGGATCTTCAAGTGCCTGGAAACACGGCTCTGTCCCATCTGCAGCACTTCCAGGATTTCGTTCACGTGCAAAGGCCCTTTTAACAGAAGCCGCACAATGCGAAGCCTGGACTCATCGGCCAGGGCTTTGAGGATTTGTACGCCCTCTGACATAATTTAACCATTATATCAAGATATCTTGATATGTCAACAAAAAAGAAAAGCCGCATGATTAGCGGCACCAGGGGGAGATTTGTTACAGATGGAGTTCTGGCAATCCGGGTCTGGATGAGTTTTACTTTGCCAGCCCGCTCAATCGTAATACGTAGCGAACCGCGCGCATGGTTTGACTCAGAATCTCAT
>JAGRNC010000824.1 GCA_020440935.1 Leptospiraceae bacterium
ATGGTTTGCGGTTTTTCCTTTCCCTTAACTTTGATCGCAGGCATTTGTTCCACCTTAAAGATGTCTCTAACCTGCTCGTAGCTATCGGTGGAAATCAAGATGTCTGTTCCAAATGGCTTGTTCAGCGCTTCGATTCGGCTGGCAAGGTTTACCGTGTCGCCAATAACCGTAAATTCCAGTTTATGCTCGGATCCAATCTGGCCCGAAATCACATCGCCGGTGTTGATGCCGCATCCAAACCGCGCAATGGGCTTACCCCGCTCTCGGTTTCGCACGTTGAACTCGATGAGCGCGGCGCGCATTTTCAGCGCTCCATTTACGGCGTTCTCCGTATCGTTTCCGCGGGAGATTACGGCGCCCCAGGTGGCCATAATGGCATCGCCAATGAACTTATCTACAATACCGCCGGTTTCATCAACGCAGGCCACCATGGCAGAGAAGTACTCGTTAAGATACTCCACCACTTCTTCTGGTTGCATGTTTTCGGACATGGCCGTAAAACCGCGAAGGTCGGAAAAGAATACGGCGCTGTGCTTTTTCTCTCCACCGAGTTTGATTTCGCCTTTTAGAGCCTTCTCCGCGATCTCTTTGTTTACGAATTTTCCGAACGCATCCTTCATGCGTTCTCTTTCCTGAAGTCCGCTGGCCATTTTTAAAAAAGATGCGGTGAGAACTCCCACTTCGTCCCGGGTTCTAGGGCGTAGCGGGAATTCGTATTGTCCCGCTTCGATCTGTCGGGTGGCTCCCACCAGTTGTCGCAGAGGAATGGAAAGGCTACGCGCATAGAAATATACGACAAGCACAGATAGAACCAGCACAATGCCCATGATAATCAGGTTGCGGCGCTGGGTCTGGTATACCTGCGCCATAGCTACTGCTTCTTTTACCACAGAAATAATGCCCAGGTTACCCAGATCCAGTTTCTGGAACGAACCCAGGTAGGACTCATCTTTGTAATTGTAACGCGAAACCTGGCTGTTCACCTTGCTTTCCAGCATAAACTTCACAATTGGAATATCGCGCATGGATTGGGCAGAAAGCACCAGGTCTGTATTTCCGTGGGCGATCGTATTTCCATCGCCATCGACCATAAAGATTTCGGTCTCTTCGCTCTGCGTTCCCTCAAAACTCTCTGTAAATTTACGGGAGTCGATAAACAGAATAATTGCCTGTCCTGCGTAGCCTTCCAGAGGAAAGCTCAGGGCGACCACGGGAGTGCGCAGCGCGGGGCTGATGTTT
>JAGRNC010000825.1 GCA_020440935.1 Leptospiraceae bacterium
TTTCCGGTTTTCGCGGCAAGGCCCTGGTAAATGTACATTGGTATGAGCTGCCAGTGCAGATCGACTTTGATTGGATTTGTGGTGTTCATGGAGCGCCTCTAAAACATTTATATTATTGAACCATCTGGGTGCGACATTTTCGTATAAGCTGATACTTTTCCCATGCCATGGGCTTCTGCTCAGCGCGAATTGGATCAATGAAATTTTATTCTAACCTTGAATACTCCGCCGTTTCCCGGGAACTGGGTGCAGTGTGTCAGATCATCACCGATTCACGTTGAATTTTATAGCCTACTCATAATAATTCTGGTATTTAGCGAATTCACCATAATTTTCATCGCCTATTCACTATGGCGTGATTTCATTGCCTTTAGATTATGAATTTCAATACCGACAGGCTATGAATAGGCAGGACATAATGTCAAAAAGGGTAATAACATCGGTGAAAGGGCTCGGAACCATGATTCGGGCCCGCCGTAAAGAACTGCGAATGAGCCAGGATGACCTGGGCCAGAGAATCGGGCTGCATCAGGTCACCCTTTCCGCCATTGAAACAGGCTCCTCTCGAGCTCGCCTGGATACATTGCTTCGGATTCTTTCGGCTCTGGATCTGGAACTTACGCTCCAGGAGAAGGGAGCAAGCGAGCAAATAGACTGGTAACATGGCCCGGGCAGCACAACTATACGCCTTTATGAATGGCCAGCGGGTGGGCACGCTGCAACAGACGGTCAGCGGTGGCCTGGAGTTTCAGTATGTCCAAGAGTGGCTGGATTCCAACATCGCGCGCCCTATTTCCCTTTCTCTTCCTCTAGCGTCCGAGACCGACAGAGGCAGTCCCGTGATCGATTTTTTCGATAACCTGCTTCCGGAAAGCGGGTCCATTCGAAACCGTATTCGGGAGCTTTTATCTGCTGCCAGTACCGAAACATTTGAACTGCTCAGTGCCGTAGGGGGCGATTGTGTGGGAGCCCTACAATTGCTTCCGCCTGCCCGAACTCCCAAAGAAGAGCAGCGCTCGATGCCGCTAAGTAATCATGGGATAGCTTTGCGGCTGAAGAACATTCGGACGGATCCATTGGGCATGCGCAAGGAGGAAGATTTTCGCATATCCCTGGCCGGGGTCCAGAGCAAAACGGCGCTTCTGAGCCGCGATTCTCTCTGGCATATTCCCCTGGGATCTACTCCCACAAGTCACACCTTCAAATTTCATTTTGGAAAGAAG
>JAGRNC010000826.1 GCA_020440935.1 Leptospiraceae bacterium
GCCAGCTATTCTCAAGAGCTTCAAGATTTTGCCCTTGCGTACTTCCAATTGCGCATCTCTTCCGCTGAACTCAGTCAGCAAATTCTCACTGATGACAGCGAATTATCCAATCTGGACACAGCGCTGGCCGTACTGAAAGGCCGCGTTACCGACTATGCCGACGCTTCGGTGCTCCGCGAGAACATGCAAACCCAGGCGCTGGATCAAGTGCAGAATGACGTGCCAAATTCCATCAAGGTGATGACCGTACCCGTAGGTCCCGATAATATCGATGGGGACGATCTTGTCGCCATGGTCAATGGGATTGTTAGAGAATTGGCCCGACGCAGTCGAGACGGAGAGGCCTACAATAGTTCGCTTATGGATGCCATTAAAACGGTGGCTTCCTACACCGATGAAATTGATAACCTGCAATACTTGCGCGATTATCCCGATGGACAAAATGCCTCGGATAATCTGGCCGATCTGAAAAGCAAAAGCGAATCCATCAGCGATCTAAATGAATCGGTTACAAGCCTTGATCAGAAGCTCAAAGCGCTGCAGGCCAGCCCTACACCGCTATACAAATCCATGGACCAGGTAAAGTCCATAGTCGATGAGTTTAACAAGCTTTCGCAGGATGCCAACGGCGTTCATGACATACCCACAGAAATCCAGGATGCAATCCAGGAATTGAAGGATCGTGCCTGGTTGGCCCATAAGCGAAATATCGCATCTGCATTGCTACAGACCAATCACGGATACGGTTCCCTGGCTGCCTATATCGAAGGCATCCAAAACAATGATCCGATTCTACCTGATTCGTCCAATCCTAGCCAGCCGGCAAAAAGCGCAAAATTCCTGGGGCAATCGCTCAGCGATGCGCAACTGTCGGATTTACATGACTTCCTACTTCCGTATTACGAAAAATCGCTTCTTGAGAAGTCCTCGGTAATGAGCGGTCTGGACGCTTACGTAGCTACACGCGATCCATCTATCCAGGCCGAGCTCCGCGAATATGGACTGCTGGAAGCATTCGATCGAATCCAGCAAGGGTTGCAGCAGGGCTTTGTCTCCCCGTCCACCGTACCCACGGACTTACAATCCTATGCCCTGGCCGCTGGGTTTGACGGGTTCCTGAATGCGCAGGAAGATCTGGATGCCGGCCTGGCCGCCGATCGAGAGGTGGCAAAATTTCGATTTTTGGATCAGACCGGTGGCGGCACCTCCTGGGCCAA
>JAGRNC010000827.1 GCA_020440935.1 Leptospiraceae bacterium
GTTTGAGTTCCAGAGTCATGCCTGAGCCGGACGTCTTTTTAATCTTCTGATTCCCGGGATTGGCCGGCGTGAAATCGGCGGGTGCAGCAGCCATTATGAGCAGACTTCGCGGACCCACTTCGTTTTGAACCGCCTGGGCCAGATCTTCGGTGGTAATTACCGAAATGTTCCTCGCTCCATCGACCTCACAATACTCCCGATGCGCGGCGCCTGCAATGTACACTACTTCATTAAATTTTCCCACTCCATTGCGAGCGATTTGCCAGCCTGTCTGGCCGCTGGAGGGGTTGGAGATAAACCGAACCGGGTCAATCCACTCTCTTGTGGGGCCCGATGTTACCACCAATTTGAAATCTTGCAGGTTCATGAGATTAATTCGTTATATTTCTCCAGTAGTTTCGCTTCAATTATCTGGATGTCTTCCATTTTTCCCTGTCCCACATCTCCGCAAATCACTTCTCCGGCAGCCGGATCGAGGATTGACACCCCGTCAGAACGCAAGGTCTGCAGGTTTCTCTGCACAGCAGAATGGGAATACATGTTCGGATTCATGGCCGGCGCCACAAAAGCAGGGCATTGCAATGCCAGGTAGGTGCTGGTCACAGCATCGTCGGCAATGCCGGATGCCATTTTTCCAATAATATTGGCCGTGGCCGGCACGACAGCAAACAGCGCGGCTTCATTTTTTAGATCAATGTGCAGCATACCTTGATCCCATTCGTCCACGATGACGCTCTGTCCGGTAAGCGCTTGAAAAGTGACGGCTCCTACGAAGCGCGTGGCATTGCGAGTCATGCAAACCCGTACTGGAATCTTCTTTCGAGCCAGGTTTCGCACTAGATCGCAGGTCTTGTAGGCGGCAATGCTGCCGGACACTGCTATAACGATTGTTCTTGCTTGCATATAGTTCTGTGGCCTCCTGCCAAAGCATATGCTCTAGATTCGATGAAACATTCGATCCAGTTCCATTCGAGTCATACGGACCATGGTTGGCCGACCGTGGGGACAGCGCGAAGGGTCATCGCATTCGCTCAACTGACGTAGAATCTCGGCAAGCACGCTGCCATGTACCACATCGTTACGCTTGATCGATGCTTTGCATGCTTTCATGGCCGCATATTCATCGTACACACGTACCATGGATTCGCCCTCTGAAATCCGTTGAATCACATGCATGATTGTTTCGATTTCCGCGCCCGGATCCAGAAAATCAGG
>JAGRNC010000082.1 GCA_020440935.1 Leptospiraceae bacterium
CTCGGCAGGGCAGAATGGAGCAAGCAATGCCGCCACCTTTCTCGTGGACCTGCTTTCGCTCTTCGAAGAGCCTGTGCCCATTGGGCAGAGTGCCATACCGCTCGGAGCATGGGCTGTAGCGGTCCCCTTCAGCGTAATTCCAGAAGACGAAAAGAACCCCATCGAAGAACTATTCATTCGCGCATCGGCCCGTCTGGACATACTTTCCAGGAATGGAAATACTCGCTTTGCTATCATCGATAATACCCAGGCTAGCGATAGCACTTCGGAATTCCGTATGCTACGCGATCTCCGGGATGCGCTAGACAAAGGCGATCTAATTCTTTTCTATCAACCCATCGTATCGCAGGACACAAGCACAGTGGTGGGCTGCGAAAGCTTGATTCGCTGGAGGCTGTCCAACGGAGACATTCTGGCACCGGGAGCATTTCTTCCCTCATTAGAAAAGGATGATCTTATCCTCAGAGTGGGATATCATTGTGCGCGCATACTGGCTGATTTTGTGGCGCGTACCCCCGGGGCCGAGCGACTGGATTTCTATTCTCTCAATGTGGCAGCCCGTCAATTATTTGTAGGCTCTTTCGCCGAAAACCTCGCGCAAATTTGGAATGAGTACGGTCTCTTGCCAGCTCAACTTAAAGTAGAGATTACCGAGTCCGCCTTTGCTGGAAACAATCCCTTTGTTCTCACAAACCTTCGGCACCTCGAAAGGCTCGGTTTCAGGATTGCTCTGGACGATTTTGGCACTGGTTATTCATCGCTGGGTTATCTGGCTCGTTTTCCTTTGCATACGATTAAAGTGGACCGCACCTTTGTTCAAAATGCTGATCCAGAAAGTAGCGCCATGGCTGTGCTCGATGCCATTGGCCGCATCGCATTGGGACTTGACCTGGAGGTCATAGTGGAAGGAATAGAAAGCGAATCCATGCTTCACCGCGTTCAATCGGTTTTGAGGCCCAACGCCTGGCAGGGTTTTCTATTTTCCCGACCGCTTTCGGAGCTAGATTTCAGGCAATTCGTGATAGAATTCCAGGCAAGAAAACTGGCATAAGGGTACCGACGATGAAAAACGATTTATTCAGCCATAAAGCAGATAGCTACGATAAAAACGAAAAGCGCGTGGAGAATGTAGACAACATTGCCCGCGCCATCGCGGACACAGTATCGCTGAACAAAGGCATGGAAATCCTGGATTTTGGCTCGGGCACTGGCCTGTTGCTTCAACGAATCGCTCCCCATGTTAAAAAGATAACCGCCGTGGATGTCTCCCCTTCCATGAACGACCAATTGCTGGCCAAAGCGGCCCATATTGAATGCGAACTGGAAACGGTTCAGATGGATCTTACCACCGACGCATTGGACCGCAAATTTGACGGCATTATTTCATCGATGACGATGCACCATATCAAAGATATCCCAGGAATCCTCCAGCGGTTTCGCCTTCTACTTCGCCCGGGCGCATTCCTGGCGCTGGCGGATCTCGAGCCAGAGGACGGTAGCTTTCATGACGAAGATACAGGCATATTTCACCTGGGCTTCAATCCGGAAGAGTTTGCCGCCCTAGTCAGGAATGCAGGATTCCAGGATGTGCGATGGAATCGAGTGAGCGTCGTACAGAAACCGCAGGGCGAATATCCTGTATTTTTAATAACTGCATTCACCGGGGCGGATTGAACGAATACGGAAAGCCGAGGGTCTTGACTGCTCGGATTTCCTCCGGTATGCCGGTCCCGGTTAACATAAATTTCTTGAATTATTGTTCGACGGGATCGCCATCTATGAAGGTTACCGGTTTTCCTTTCGCAGACTATCCGGCCAAGAAAGAGCTGCTGTCAGCTGAAACCGCCAGATTCGCGTTCGCGCACCGGCACGCAGACCCGGAGAAGACCCCGGTTCTGTTGCTAGCCGCGTCTTTTCTATTGTTCTAATTGCATGTTACGTCAAAGGCGCCGGCCGATGCGCAGTTATACGTGCCTGCAATTTTCGCAGTTGCCACTGCGCTGCAAGAAGTATCAACCTTGATATCGTAGCCACTGGCGTCGGGCGTCACTGTTGCCGATCCACTGGAACCAGCAGTCAGAATACCGATGGTAGCGACGGTGGAACCGGTGCAATTATTTCCAGCCTGAAATACGGAATACGTATGGGCCGAACTTTCATTGTTGGTCACTGTGATTGTAGCATTGTTATTAGCAATGAGCAACAAAGCAAGGGCCGCCGTATTGTCCGAATCACTGTCCGAGCATCCGACGAGCGCCAGGGCTGCCGATGCTAGCAGAACGATTGTAAGTTTCTTCATATTAAACCTCCATTGATGCAAGCATTGAATCGTATCCCTGACCGATTGCAATAAAAAAGTTGTAAATAATCGTTTTCTGACGTCGCAGGAATCGCCGCGCTTAAGTCCAGCCTGCAAACCAGTAACAACCTGCCCATATTCTATTCAATGTAGATTCTCAGATTAATTCCATAGCATTAGAATTAGTGCTTGCGTAGAATAAATCCTGCCTATCAGTGCGAGCCATTGAAAAGAACGCTGGAGGATAAACTATGGAATTGGGTGCATTTTCAGTGAGCCTGGCCGTGAAGGACATTGGGGCCTCGCGAGAATTTTACGGAAAACTAGGTTTCGAGGAATTTGGCGGAAACATTAAAGAGAACTGGCTTATTCTAAAGAATGGAGATTGCCTCATTGGTCTGTTTCAGGGCATGTTCGAAGGAAATATTCTGACATTCAATCCAGGATGGGATCAGAACGCAGAGGAGTTGCAAGAGTTTGCGGATGTACGGGCCATCCAGAAGTCATTGAAAGATCAGGGGATTCAGCTTCTGCGCGAAACACCGGACGATGGTTCAGGCATCGGAAGTCTCACTTTGATCGATCCCGATGGAAATGCTATTTTGATTGATCAGCACGTAGGCTGAGAGCCAGCCGATTGTTGCAAGAATGGTCGGGTTCGCCGCTCGCGATGAAGGGCTTACCATTTCTAGAAGATTCTCCTTGATTTCGGATGGAATGATGCCCAGGATTTCTATATGCCCACATTGCCGATAGAAATCCGAGGTCCGGCAGGAACCATCGATTGCTTCCATTACCGTCCGGAGGGGAGCGGTCCGTGGCCCGGGGTTTTGATGCTACCCGACATCATGGGCCCCCGGCCTGCCTTTGCAACCCTGGCCGAACGATTGGCTGGCGAAGGCTATTCCGTGCTGGTGCCCAACCAATTTTATAGGCTGGGCAAAGCGCCCGTTCCGGATTTGAATGCACCGCCGGGTACCCCGGATACCCGAAAGATGATGCGGGATTTACTCGCTACTCTGGGGCCCCGAGAAATGCGATCAGACGGCCGCTTGCTCTGCGAAGCATTACTGAACCTGACCGCGACAGCCAGAGGCCCGATCGCTGTAGTGGGTTACTGCATGAGCGGCCAATACGCAATCTATGCCGCCGAACAATGCGATATAGTTGCGGCTGTGGCATCCTTTCACGGTGGTTTCCTAATTCGTGACGATGAAGACAGTCCGCATCGCGTGGCGGCGAAGCTCAAGGCTCGCCTGTACTTTGCCCATGCGGATCAGGACCCATCCATTCCCTTTGATCGCCTGGACGAACTACGCGCCAATCTGGAGGCTGGTGGAGTAGAATTCGTGTCCGAGGTCTACGAAGGGGCTGGCCATGGATTTGCAGTTCCAGGGCACCGGGCCTACACAGAAAGGGACTCCGAGCGACATTTTAAAGCGCTACTTTCGCTGCTTTCGGACATGGGCCGGCACTAGAACGGATGCACATGCCCTGCATCTGTTTCGGATTGACTGAAAGACTATGTTGGGCTATGGTTGATCTGCTCAATGGTATTCAATTCCGCCCCCTATCTGGTATTCTTTTTCGTTGTCTTAGTTTTTTACTGGCTTCCGGGCAATGCTTCCATCAAGGGCATTCGCTATCAAAATGCATTTCTTCTTCTGGCCTCTTATTTCTTTTATGGATACTGGGACTGGCTATTACTGATACTGATTACCTCCTCCACATTGGTGGACTTTGTTGCTTCCAGACAAATATATGAAGCAAAAGAAACATTCGTTAAGAAACTATGGCTCGGCTTCTCCGTGGCTTTTAATCTTGGTCTCCTGGGATTGTTTAAATACTATGATTTCTTTGCGGCCAGCCTCGCCGAAGCCATCAACTCGGTGTCACCCGGAGCCTTTCCAAATGGTGGCGACAGTATTCTTCTGCACCTGATTCTTCCAGTAGGTATTAGCTTTTATACATTTCAAACCATGTCTTACACTATTGATGTGTACAGAGGCGTAATCGAACCGGAGCGAAATCTCCTCACTTTCGCTCTGTTTGTTTGCTTCTTTCCGCAGCTGGTGGCCGGGCCCATTGAACGAGCCTCCGATCTATTGCCCCAGCTAAAAGCGCCCCATCGTCTGAATTGGAAACGGATCGAAGAAGGAGCATGGCTTCTTTTGATGGGCTATTTCCTGAAGGTTTACGTCGCAGACAATCTTGGCCCCATCGTGGACAAAGTCTTCTTTCCCTCGAGGGAATTGTATTTGCAATCGCACGGAGCTACTGCGATGCTTACGGGCCCCCAGGTCCTTGTATCCTCCATTGCATTTACGATGCAGATCTATTGCGATTTTGCGGGCTACTCCTACATTGCCATGGGTAGCGCCCGCTGGCTGGGAATTGACCTTTCGCTTAACTTCAACGGCCCGGAACTGGCAGCGGGTCCCAGCGATCTCTGGCGAAGATGGCACATTACTCTTACTCAATGGTTTCGAGACTATGTTTACATTCCCCTGGGTGGCAGCCGGGGAAGCAGAGCGCAGACCATGCGAAATGTCATTATCGTCTTTCTGCTAAGCGGTCTCTGGCATGGAGCCTCCTGGAACTTTGTCATCTGGGGAGGCTTTCACGGTCTATGGATCGCAATCCATAGCGCTTTGCGGGGGCGCCTGCAGATTATTCCGGCTGACGCACCTGTATGGCTATCCCGTGCAGGCAAGATTGCCAGCATCGTTCTGACATTTTTGGGACTATGTCTGCTATTTATTCCATTCCGCGCCTATGATCTGGATCAGACGCTTGCCATGGCGAAAGCACTATTTATGAATTGGGGCCCGGGCGGACTTTCGTTATTTCCAACGGCAGGATCTATCTTTTCTTCCATAATCAAGCCCATTGCTTTGCTCGTGCTGCTTGATCTGGGCATTTATTTTTATGGTTCCATTTTCTGGGTTCATGCGCGGCCGATCTGGGCGCGCATTATCATTTACTTCAGCATGGCCTACTGCATCATCATACTTGGAGTCTTCGGGAAAGATGTTATCTACTTTGCTTTCTAGATATCGCGCCGCATGGATTGTGGTCCTGGCCTTTGTTATTCTGGAGGTGATCGTCCGGCTTCTTCCTTCGGAGTATGGCTTACCTTCCGGTCATTTCATGGCAGAATACCGAAAGCACCATATGGAAGCTTCGGAACCCTGCTATGACTACATCATCTTTGGCGATTCGCGAAGCTTGAGTTTAAATGGCCAGGAGAAGAATGCGGAGCGGCCCTTTTCCATCTACAATTTTAGCCTGCCGGCTATGGAGCCGCGGTACTTCGTAGAATATCTGCGGAAATATATGCGAAATCGAGATTGCGCCCCTTCTGCGCTCATCTTCGCCGGAAGCCCTACCTACTTCGAAAAGGGCATGACTATGCCGCTCAATGACCAGCAGGGGCTTTATACCACGGAATTAGATCAGAATCTGGCCGATTACATCGCATTGCGATTTAGCCAACGGCTCGAACAACCTTTCCAGCGTCCGGCAAGTAAAGGTGGAGGGCAGAGTGAATTACTATGGGAAGCCTTCTCGCACCGGCTCTTGTACACATTCGATCCGTGGGAACTGGCTGAAATGTACAGGGGCCCGGAACGAGTTTTTGCTATCAGAGAATCGCTACCCCTCCTCTACTCCACCTACAAATACAGGGATGCCGTCCGAAATTACACCATCGGAATTAAGAAAGCACACTTTGAGGAACCCGGGTTCCCGGACATCTGCAACGAGTGCGAAGGAATAGAAAAACTACCAATGTGCCATCCTTCCCTGACCGATGTGCAGGACAATCGAAGAATGGCCACCGTCCTGGATCGGAACCAGGGAGGGCTGAATATCACCGATCGCCTTAAGCCCTTTGAACGCATAGCGTACGAGCAAATGCGAACCAGGGCAATCGAGGATGCAGTAAAGATCGCAAATCGGCCCGAGATCGAGATCGACATCACTCCAATCCGCAACCTGGCCAAAGAAGCTAAAAAATGGAATATTCCTCTGGCCATCATAGTTGTGCCTTTTCCGGAGGAATATGTACAGACTCGAATAGTGCGCCTATACCTCGAAGCTGTCCGAAAGCTGGAAACTGAATCGCCCGATGTTCGATATTTTTCATTTCCCAAACTGGGTTATTCGGACAACCTCTTCGCGGAAGGCACGCATTACACCTGCCCGGGAGCAATGCGCGCCAATGATGAATTCATGAACAAAGTTGTTCCGGAAATAAGGAGATTCGCGGCTGCGCGAAATTAGCGCATCGCTCGGATTTGTCGCTGCATCTCTTCGAGTTCGAGCCATCGCTCCATGGCAACCTCTAATTCTCGGCTAGCTTCCACATGCCGACTTCCCCAGGCGGTCACCTTTTCGGCATCTGCATCGCCGGAGGCCAATTTCTCTTCCAGCGAGGCTATCTCCTGTTCCAGTTTTTCGATCTTCACCGGTAACTCAGCCAGCTCTTTTCGTTCCTTGTTGCCCAGCCGAGGCGGAAGGTCCGATCCATCCGATACAGTACTCGTTTCGCCGGTAGCGCGAGTCGCCTGCTCTGGCCCGGCAGTCGATTGAGACTCTTGTTTCTTTGGCCCTGGTTTTTGGCCGCTTCCCTCGGTTTCTCGATCCACCAGATAATCCGAAGCGCTTCCTGTGTAGTCCCGAATGGTCCCATCGGGCTGGAAAAGAAATAGATGCGAAGCAATTCGATCTAGAAACCATCGATCATGCGAAACAGTAACCACAGGCCCCGGAAAATCGTCCAGGTAGGCCTCAAGAGCGGTCAAGGTAGCAATGTCAAAATCGTTGGTAGGTTCGTCCAGAATCAAGAAGTTGGGGCTCTTTAAAAGAACAAGAACTAGAAGAATCCGGCGCTTTTCGCCCCCCGAGAGTTTTCCCAGGGGACGATACAAAACCGATGAATGGAAAAGAAAGGCTTCTAGAAGCTCTTTGGGTGATAGCCCCGTTCCCATGGCATGGGGCCCGACTTCCTTTTTGAAAAGGTCTTCGACTCGCATGTCGGGCTCCAGATCCCGACCCATCTGATCAAAGTATCCAATACGAAGGGTTTCGCCATATTCCACTCTTCCGTCTTGCGGATTTCTTCGGTTGGCCACAATGTCCAGAAAGGTGGATTTGCCGCAACCATTGGGGCCGATGATTCCAATTCGATCGGCATCTTGAAACCTATAATCGAAATCGTGAAACAGCCTGGCCTCGCCCACTCCACCGGCCAGACCATGGATCTCCAGAATCTTGTTTCCCAGACGTGTGCTTTTACTTTTGAAATTGAGTTCTTTCTTTTCTCTATACCGATCGCGGTTCTGGACAGATTCAATGCGATCGATGCGCGCCTGTTGCTTGGTGCCCCGTGCCTTGGGCTGCCTTCGAAGCCACTCTAGCTCGGTGGAAAGGTAACGTTTCGCTTTATGTTCCGCTATTCGCGCGCGTTGTTCCAGGTCTGCTTTCTTTTCCAGGTAACTGGAGTATCCGCCCTCGAATCGTAAAACCTGACCGCCGTCCACTTCCAGAATGGAACTCACCAGGCGATCTAGAAAGTAGCGATCGTGCGTAATCAGTACCAGAGCTCCGCTAAATTTTCGAAGGCGCTCCTCCAGCGAAAGTATTGCATCCAGGTCCAGATGGTTCGTAGGTTCATCCAAAAATAAAATATCGGCTTCCTGCAAGAGTGCGCGAGCCAGCGATGCGCGACGCAATCCTCCGCCGCTCAGCTGCGAAAGATTTTTGTCCGGAGATTCAATTCCCACCAGCGAAAGAACTTCTCGAATCTGACCCGCGGGTAGATCGCCACTGGCATCGGTGCGGATGTACTGATCGATGGTAATGGTCGGATCGGGATGCGGATTCTGCTCCATAAATGCGATGCGCAGATTCCGGGAATGCACTACGTTTCCCTGATCGGGTTCGTCGATCCCGGCCAGTACGCGGGCAAGTGTAGATTTTCCCTGTCCGTTTCGACCGATAATGCCCACTTTTTCGCCCGAGTTCAGACCAAAGGTAAAATCCTTAAATAGCTGCTGATCGCCGTGGGTTTTAGCCAGATTCTGGGCCGAAAGTACATTCACAGGTTCAACCGCCGTTCTGGCCCGCCTCTGTCAATGTCTATGGTGTATTGAGAATGCGGACATTTTTAGTTGATCATTGTCGCAAAAGCCGCCAATCAGGGTAATGGAATTTCTACGCACTCCGGACGATGCCTTCGCCAACCTGCCCGACTACGACTTCGCGCCGCATTTTCACATTTTAGATGAATCTGGTATGCGGATGCATTACGTGGATGAGGGACCTTCCACGGGCAAGGTTGCTCTTCTGCTGCATGGCGAACCCAGCTGGTCTTTCCTGTATAGAAAAATGATTCCGCCCCTGGCCAAAGCGGGCTTTCGCGTAATCGCGCCGGACCTGGTGGGTTTTGGAAAATCGGACAAGCCTACGGCACAAGAAGATTATACGTATCAAACCCACGTTGATTGGCTTAAATCATTTCTCAACGGATTGGAACTCTCTGAGATAAATCTATTTTGCCAGGATTGGGGCGGACTATTGGGCCTTAGAATTGCAGGCGAAGAACCCCATCTGTTTGCGAAAATTGCGGCGGGAAATACCTTTCTTCCTACCGGCGATCAGAAACCCGGAGATGCCTTTTTCGAATGGAGAGAATTCTCGCAAAAAGTGAAGCGTCTGCCGGTAGCAAGGGTCGTCGGCGGCGGATGCTTCAAAAAGCCTTCCCAGGAAGTACTGGCCGGATACAACGCGCCCTTTCCCGACGAAACGTTTAAAGCCGGAGCGCGCATCTTTCCATCCCTGGTGCCCATAAGCCCCGATGATCCGGCGGCCGAGCCAAATCGTAAGGCCTGGAAAACCCTTCAGGATTTTCGGAAGCCATTTCTCTGCACATTCAGCGATTCAGATCCAGTTACGCGCGGAGGCGATGTCATCTTTCGACGTAAGATCCCGGGCGCGAAAGGCCAGAACCACG
>JAGRNC010000828.1 GCA_020440935.1 Leptospiraceae bacterium
TCCAGACTGGCAGTCCTTCGCGAATTAGCCCTGCGGCCAGATCCGCCTGAATGTCTGAAAAGCCAAGAATCAAATCCGGGTTTAGCGCCTTGATTTTTTCTACGTCGCCTTTTATGAAGCTCGTAACCATGGGCTTTTCTTTGCGTGCGCGTTCGGGCCGAACGACGTACACAGAAATCCCAACAATTCGATGTTGCTCTCCGAGCGTGTACAGCAACTCCACAGACTCTTCCGTCAGACATACGATCCGCTCGGGCAGATGTGGCACTGGAAGATCAGGGGCGGCTATGGGGCCGCTCCGATTTGAAATGGCTGTGGCTTCCCCTGATTCGTCCATGGTCTTGCTCCTAACTGTGGAATCGTTTCTTATCTTCGATTAGCTTTTCCACCACCGATGGGTCGGCCAGAGTGGAAATGTCTCCCAGATTATCGTACACGCCTTCGGCGATTTTGCGTAGAATTCGTCGCATGATTTTTCCGGAACGGGTCTTGGGTAATCCGGGCGCCCAGTGAATCACATCGGGGCGGGCAATCTTTCCGATCTTTTCGGATACCAGGTCGTACAGCTGGCGCTTCAGATCGTCGTTTGTGGCCACACCATTTTTTACCGTAACGTAGGCATAAATGCCCTGACCTTTGACGTCGTGCGGGCAGGCAACGACCGCGGCTTCTGCTACGGACGTGTGTTCTACAAGGGCGCTTTCGATTTCCGCCGAACCCAGGCGATGCCCGGAAACGTTTAGCACATCGTCCACCCGCCCAGTGACCCAAAAGTAGCCGTCGGCATCGCGGGTAGCGCCGTCGCCGGTAAAATAGTATCCTTTGAACTGTGCGAAGTAGGTATTAAAGAATCGCTCCGGATCTCCGTAAACGGTGCGCATAATGGATGGCCAGGGAAACTTGATGCACAAATTCCCGGAGGCCTCTCCTTCCAGCTCTTTGCCGGAACCATCCAGCAGAACAGGTTGTACACCAAAGAAAGGCTTTGTGGCCGAACCAGGTTTGGTGGCCGTGGCGCCGGGGAGCGGAGTAATCATTATTCCGCCTGTTTCGGTTTGCCACCATGTATCCACGATGGGGCAGTTTTCTTTGCCTATATTCTTATGATACCATTGCCAGGCTTCTGGATTAATGGGCTCGCCCACTGTGCCCAGAAGTCTGAGCGATTTTAAAGAATGCTTTTCTACGGGGCCGGTGCCTTCGCGCATTAGAGC
>JAGRNC010000829.1 GCA_020440935.1 Leptospiraceae bacterium
CTGGGACTGTGGATAGCTTCGGAAGTGGCCCGACAGGCGAAATTGATGCAAGAAGCCGGCCTGAAACTAGAGTTTTACTCCCTCAATGCGGCGGCCCCGCAATTACTCCATGGCTCTTTTGCGCGCGAAACGCTCAGAATATGGGAAGAAGCCGGGCTGGCGCCCTCACTTCTAAAAGTGGAAATTACGGAATCTATTATGGCCGAGAACTTGCCGGTATTGTCCCAGAATTTGCGGCAGCTTCGTGAGCGAGGCGTTTCGATTGCATTTGACGATTTTGGTACGGGCTATTCGAGCCTTTCCTATCTTGAGCAATTCCCCGTGGATTGTATAAAGATCGATCGAATCTTTGTGCAGAATTTGCAACAGGGAGCTACTCGATCGTCCGTCGTTCAGGCCATCGGCTTGTTGGCGCGCCAATTGGATTTGCAAGTAATCGTGGAAGGAGTAGAGGATCCACAAACCATTGAAGCCATCCGGCCTATGGTAGATGTGTATGGCTGGCAGGGATACCATTTCGCTCGGCCAATGGCTGCTGCAGATTTTCAGAAGTATTGCACCGAGTTTCCAAAACAGGCGACCCCACTACGAACCGCCTGATTGCCCAACAGGTATCAGCGCGCCAAGAGTTGCATAAATCCGACAATCGCTCTACCATGCGACCGTTCTACTGATGAAAGCGCGCAAGCCGCCCCGGCGTTCTAGCCAGAAAACACTGTATTCATCAAATCGCGCAGATCCTGTTCTTTAAATGGCTTGGTCATCCAACCGAGGGCGCCCGCTTCCTTACCCCTTTGCCGCATCTCATCCGAAGATTCTGTAGTCAGAATAATGATCCTCATCCCGGCGCCACAGCCAAATGACTATGGCCCGGCTGGACATAATATGCCTCCGCCGACGTTGCCGAATGTCGAACGTTTTATACATAGGCTGGAAAGGAATGCAGCCTAAAAGTGCCGGTTCGAAGGAAGGCCTGGACCCTTCGATTTTTAGCTAACTTTAGATCAGAAACAGCAGATCTTTCGGAGATTGCACCACCCGAATGGCATCCCTGTGCTCATCGGCATCACCGTGACCATAGGCGCATGCTACGTAAGCCACTCCATTTTTGAGGGCCGCCTGGCGATCGGACTCACGATCGCCAATCATTACGCATTGGCTCGGATTCAGGCCATGCTTCTCCATGGTTTTTTGGACCAGTTCTTC
>JAGRNC010000830.1 GCA_020440935.1 Leptospiraceae bacterium
TGCCGGTTGGGAAAAGACATTTCAATTGCGGGACGATGTGGCGGCTCGTAGAGATGCCCATGTATTTGCGGAAATCCTGGAATCCATCAATCATTCCATTCGATCCCATAGAAAGGATTTTCGCTATCGCCTCAAAGCGAAGCAGTATGAAACTGCCGAGCCGGAGCTGAGGATTCTGGAAAAGGAAAAATGGAACTTGCCGGATCACTTCCGAAAGCATTTTGAGGAAGGTCAATTTGCGCAGACCATGGATGATAGAGGCCGACCCATCGAGCCCGAATACCAGCGCAAAATTCGGGGATTTCGTTTCCTGTATCCGTATTACTATCAGACGACCATTGTTCCTTTCTATGCGACGCACCGAAAAATTCATCGTGCGGATCGGGAAGCGCGTTTGAAGGAACTGGAAAACAAGATCGAAAGCGTGGGCGGATGGAAGCGCCTCTTTAAAGCCTATCATGACTGTAACGAAGGCGGCACCTGGTGGTACGGAGATAGAGCCGAGCGCGCTGAAATCCTTGGCCGTTTATCTTACCGAGACGGAGTGCGCGAGTACCTGGAAATTGAATTGCCCCGCAGGGATTAAATCCAGATTTCCCATGCATTTCCTGCTTCTTGCTGGAGTTGCCAGATTTTTGTAGAGCGGTGCGGATCCTGCGCTCTGCAGATTTCTTCAGGCGCTGGCAGCGCTTTTCAGCGCCTGACAGAGCTCGGATAAGGCCCGGAGTCGGCCGATAATCTATGGACAACATGGTCAATGAATCCATGGACACACTCTTTCTGGAAGAATATCCTCTGAATGGAGGAATTGCACTTCTCATTGTGCTGCCTCCTGAGGGTTTTCTTCAGACCTTTGCACGCATCTCAACCTTTGTAGAACATCCTGTTTTTCAGGGCGAGGAATTCTCCCTTCGCGAATTACAGGAATACTGGATGGAACACCAGGGCCGGCCCTTTGAGGAAGACATATTTGGATGTAACTTCAGTTCACGGGACCTTGAGCGTTACGTAGAAAGCAATGGAGAAGATCTTTCGCAAGGGGAGCGGTGGCTCATGGATGTGGCAGGTCGCCGCAGCAATGTGTACGTTACGGCGCTGAACAGGAACCCGCCTCATCGATTGCAGGACACCGAACATGGGCTGCACTATGCCACCATACTTAAACATGAAATGTCTCATGCACTTTATTGGATGGATCCAGCA
>JAGRNC010000831.1 GCA_020440935.1 Leptospiraceae bacterium
GAGGTCCATTATAGATGGAATGCAGAGTATCGAGAAGGTGCGAACCCTCCGACGGCAATCCGTTCTCGTATCCGTAGCACTTGCGACGAATCCTCTCAGAGTCCCGGGGTTCCAGAACTCGCCCGGTTTGCAGACCGCGGGTAGTCGCTGCCATGAGCTCACCGAAAGTAGTAGCACAGGCCGCCGTTTTCTCAAAATCATAGAAGTCCGCAGGCATTCCGTAGAAATCGTAGAAAATGACCGGCCGATCAATGGCCAATAGTTCATCTCCCAGAGAGTTATACATGGCTATGCACAGATCCGTGATGGCCGCCATTCGAGCTGGATCATATTCTCTGAGATCCGTCTCTACGGAAACATTTCCGATTCCTTCGATTTCTTCTCGAACACTACTGAAGTAATCCAATTCAAGCCAGTCCGCGTTTTTTCCCTTGATTACAAAATGCGCGGTCTGGAAATGCTCGGCCAGCCGGATAATATCTCTGTAAAAGCGTTGATTGTGCTCCCAATGATTGTCTACGAGTCGATTCTCGTTGAATGAGGGTTCCGAATGGAAGTCGAGGACAAGCACTAACTTCTGCTTCGCGCGTATGGCCTGATATTTTCCAGGATCGGATTGAACCATGGCCTTTCGGAGATTCTTTACTCTGGCGGGACCGAGTATATGCTCCTTTCCGATCCATGAAAAGCCCCGTCTTTTGATCATTGATCGGGCCTGTTCACCTAAAAAGAAATAATGTTCAACTGCAAACAGATCGGCAGGAAAAAAGGCATTGGAGAAGCGCTCCTGGGTAGCAACAGTAACGATCCCCAACCTATTGCATGCCAGCGCAAGCGCGGGAGGAAATAACACCTCGTACCCGACCAGGACAACTCGCACTGCCGGAAATTGGGCCATCCGAACGTAGTAGTCTTCCGCCTCAAAGATAACTTCTTCCAGAATTCCCAGGGGCCCAAATCGTTGCCAGAGCCAGAAGCATACAGAACTGCATCCGACAGCTTTGAGCAACGAGGCGCGTATTTCCCTCCTGGAACACCCCTGCGTAATAGAGTAGAGGTCCGCATGACGGATTTCGTGTCGTTCATAGTACTCACGGGAGATTTCTGGCAGGGGATCTCCTAGGCCGAGATGCAAGATGTTTGATGGATGAAAAGGACTCTGTGGGTCCTCACAATAGAACTGGTCCTTCACAAAGAGAGC
>JAGRNC010000832.1 GCA_020440935.1 Leptospiraceae bacterium
AAAGCCTCTAAATACCACTTCCTCAATGACCGGAGCGATTACTGCGGCAAGTATTGCCACCATGAAGAAGTGCTCTTTTGAAAGAAAGGCGATGGGATGAGCCTGGTTCACCATGTTGTCGCCCTGAAGTGTAAGCAGAAAGGGCATGGCGGTCAGCAGGCCCAGCGGGAATATCGCGCAAAAACCCATGATCCCAATGCCTATTTGTCGCAGGCTGCTTGTGCGCAAATCGCCTATAATGGCATACAGGGCCGCGCCGCTGGTTTGCTGCTGCACATATACCAGAACGCCAATCAGTAGCAGGACATAGCTCACCGCCAGGTAAGTCATATGATAGTAATCCGGAATGTATCTGCCCAGGATGGGAAGAAGTGCGGCGATCATAAAGAAGTACAGGATGGTGGCCTCAAGTAGAACACGTAAGTGCCCCCTGGGTAGTCCCAGGACTGTGAAGCCAAAATGCGGTACTGGCTTTTTCAATACGGCCAGTGTTACGAACAGGATTCCCAGGAGAATGGCGAACACAGCTCCTGCGATGAACAAAACCGCCCAGGCTTGAAACTCCAGGGCTTCGCTCTGTAGCTGCTCCACCAGTTCATCTTTGTTCGCTGCCTGGCCCAGTAGTTCATACTGCTTGAGTAACGCCAGGCGGCCTGCAGGGACCTTGAAAATCTCGGATTGGTCCGAAATAGGCTTTGCATTCACGTATAAATCGGTGAATTGCGCTTCCAGTTTGCCCTGAACTCCGACGCGACCCGAAAAATCTTCTCCCAGATACTCCAGCAGCATGGCGCATTGAAGCTGGGCATAGGGCGAATCCTTCATTTCGGAACAAAGAGATTGCACTTCGCCCACCAGGTCTCCAGCCTGCGAGGCATACTGCGGGTTTGTTTTCAAAGATACGGATTGTGATACAAGAGCGCGAAATGTGAAATCGATCTGCTCATGCTTCAATTTCTCCAGTTGCTGCTCTGGAGGTTGAACGTCGGAAGAACGCCAGAGCATTAGTATGCCCGCCAGAAGCAGCGTAGCAAAGGACAGATTGCGCAAGAGCATACTTTCTTTCTTTTCTTCTTCCATAGTTCCCTGCAGTCAGTTTCCAGCGCTGCTATTTGCTGACAATTCGGTATCTTCGGCCCAACCTAACGATGAGCCCGGGAAACGCGCAAAATCGAAGTTAAAAGGGACTGAAATCGGCG
>JAGRNC010000833.1 GCA_020440935.1 Leptospiraceae bacterium
TTCCTGGTTGGCGGACGTTGCAAGCGGAATAAAGGCCCTGCATTCCCCACGATAGCATCGGGCCACGCGGCTAATGCACTAGATGTAACCGTCTCTGGCACTGGCCGGCTGCTTGTTGATCCCGAATCCTTCCCGAGGCCAGGATCGTAATTCCCGGGCAAGCACCCATAGTATGCACCCCCTGTTCAGGTGGTATATGGAAATCTCCTGGAATTTAGATTGCAGGCTTCGTTAGGCCCTACCAGAGTCAGAGGCTATCGTCAGGAAGGCCGACGTTGCCTGCGAGTGGAATGCAGATCAAAGCAAGGTGAGGATTTCGAATGTCAAAGATAACCGAAGAAATGGCTCAGCGAATGCGCGGGCCTGTAATGATTGCTATATGCACTGTAAATGAAAATAGAGAGCCATTTTTCACCCGCGGCTGGGGAGTGCGTGCAAGCGCCGGGGTAGATACGGTGCACTGCTATATTCCCCAGATTCTTTCGAAGCGACCTCTCCAGGATCTACAGATCAATACGCTGCTTGCCATCAATGCCGTAGATGCCACTAATTTCCAGGGCTACCAGTTTAAGGGAAAGTTCCTCGCAAGTGATCAAGCAACTGCTGAAGAAGAACAATGGCTACTGGATCAGCAGAGGACCTCGGGAGAAGTGGTAGGACAGTTCTTTGGCGCTCCGGCCGGCGAAGGATGGAATCGCTTTATTATTACACCATCGGTCCGACTTACTATGGAGGTTGCCGAGGTCTACAACCAGGCACCCGGAGCGATGACCGCCGAAGAAAGGAGACTTGTATGAATCTACCCCAGGAAATTGTACCAGCCCTTCAGGGGATTATCCCTTCCACTATTGCCACCTGCAACGCCGAAGGAAAACCCAACGTAACGATTCTTTCGCAGGTATACCGAGTGGACGACGACCATGTAGCGCTTTCGCATCAGTTTTTTACCAAGACCTACGAAAACATCAGAGATCATGGAAAGATACATATTCAGGTTGTATCCCCAACTGACTGTACCCTATGGCTTATCCGCGCGGAATTCGAGCGCGAAGAAACAGCGGGGCCTATTTTCGAACAAATGGATATGCAACTGGAAGCGATTGCTTCTATGTCCGGGATGCAGGATGTTTTTAAACTTCACTCAGCGCTGATCTGCAAAGTAACTGATGTAGTGAAACTCGAGGAAGCGCAAAGGCCT
>JAGRNC010000834.1 GCA_020440935.1 Leptospiraceae bacterium
GCGATCATTGCGTGGGTACGGGCTACCAGGGCCGAAACGGACTCTATGAATTCATGTGGGTGAATCAGTCTGTGCAAAGAGCTATTCTACAGGGCAAAGACTCGGAGCAAATTCGAGAGGTGGCCGCCCAGGATGGAATGATTACACTGCAAGACTACGGACGCAGAAAGGTGATAGACGGACTGACGACGCCGGAAGAAGTGTTGCGAGTCAGCTAATGCCCATTTATCGATATACAGCCCTCAATCGGAAAGGAAAAGAGGAAAAGGGCATTCTGGATGCCGGCTCGGTGGTTCTGGCGCGAAAGATGCTTCGCGCAAAGGGCCTTTACGTTCGCAATATTGCCGAAGACGAAGAAAAGCGCGAACGCGAGTTATTTCCTTTTCTAACAAAATTTCTATATCGAGTACCGCGCAGGGATGTGGCTCTGTTTGCCCGTCAGCTCGGAACCCTATTGGATGCTGGCCTGCCCCTGGATCGGTCGCTCACCAATATCATCGAACAAACCGAAAACGAATACTTGAAGAAGGCTCTTATTGCTATTAAAGCCGATGTGGTGGAAGGCGAGGCTCTATCGGGCGCTCTGGCAAAGCATTCGGCCATATTTCCATCCATGTATTCAAACTTAATCAGCGTAGGCGAAAAGACCGGCACCTACGAAAAGGCACTGCTGCGCCTGGCGGACCTCGAAGATGCAAACCTGGCGATGAAGAACAAAGTGCAGGCCGCGCTTTTTTATCCAATCATCATGGTAGCTTTGCTGGGCGGGATTATGGCCTTTCTGCTGGCTGTGGTCATTCCGCAGATCCAGATGATGTTTGCTCAAATGGATCTGCAGCTACCCTTTATTACCCGCTTTGTTCTAATGCTGTCCGATATTCTGACCTCGTGGAAAATCCTTCTTGTAATTGGCCTCATTGCAGGAGGCGTCTATGCCTTTCAGCGGTACTATGCTACGCCCGAAGGTCGCCAGAAAGTGGAGTCGCAGTTGCTGCGAGTCCCGCTGGTGGGAAATCTGTTGCGTAAAGCGTTACTCGGGCGATTCGCACGTAACCTGGGCGTCATGCTGGAGAATCGGGTACCTCTGATTACCTCCTTACAGGTTGTATCGAGAGTGGTGGATCACTCTATCTTTAATCAGGAAATTGACCGGGCCATCGGCAGAATCAAAGAAGGGAGCCGAATCACCGAT
>JAGRNC010000835.1 GCA_020440935.1 Leptospiraceae bacterium
TTCCGAATAAGAGCGCCAGAACAGGCGCGCATCTTCTAAAATGATGATACATGATATTGAAATCTCCTATAAATGAGGCGGCTCTGGTTCATCGGTCCAGGGCCGAATGTTAAAAGCGACGAGAGGATGCCCATTTTTGCGCGCGCTGCAACTGCTTATCGAAGAGGATTGCCTGGAAGTATGGCCAGGAAACCTACTCTGGTTTCTGGTTCGCTCTTCGCGATTCTTCCTGCGATCCAGTTTCGATTGCACGCAAGCCCGTCGGTGGCATGGCCCTACGGCTCAGCATGGGCCGCGAAACAGTTCGAACGCTACGCGCATCGTTACTAACGTCTCGTTTCGTCAAATCGATCGGTTAATGGGCCAATCAGGCCGGGGGAGGGCGGGCCAGGATCTCGCGGATGGAGATTTTTCGCTTTTGCGGACCCTGATATTGGATGGCCACGGTGGGCCGAGAGGTTTGCTCCACTGCCAGCAGTGGCATGGGAGCGGAATGGTAGATAAGTCCTGCCAGCAGATATCCCTGGCAAACCGGGCAGCTGCTGTGCTGATGCGAAGAGGATCCGGAATGGTCCAGCTTCTTAGAATGGCAATGCGCGTGTGGATCGGGCTCGGTGGCGGTTTCAGGGGCCGAATACTTGCCCTGCTGTGCCACCTGGTTGGACTGGGAAGACTGCTGCGTTGGGCGGACGGAATGCATATCCATCCCCGCTCCCGGGTCTAGCTGTGGACAGCGGTGCAAACCCGGAATGGGATACTGACTGACGAAGCCGAGGAGGCCTAGAAAGGCCAGGCTTCGCATCAGATCGAGCTTTCGAGCCCTGGAGAGCACTTTGCTATACTTCCTCCATTACCTTTTCCAGATCTGCTATTTCCAGCCGATCCAGGTCCCAGCGCAGGTTTAGCGAGGTGCCGTAGCCCCTCGGTCCCTTATCCAGCGACAGGTTCGCAGCCATAGATTGGCTTAAGATCCGAATCGCCTGCAAGCCTTTTCCTTGCTTTGGACGAGTGCTTCCTGCCTTTCGAACCAATCCCTCGCCGTTGTCTGTAACGGATAGCATAATTTGACTATCTTTTTCGGCAAGCTTGATCTGCAGCCAGCGTGCCTCGCTATGCTTGATGGCATTGTCGATGGCCTCGGTAAGAAGCCAGAACAGATTCTTAAACCGGTCACCAATGCGGGCTTTAACG
>JAGRNC010000836.1 GCA_020440935.1 Leptospiraceae bacterium
ACTTCTTATTGAAGGGTCTTACTTCCAGCGCGCTTACCACAGCCGATAATAAGATTTCCGGAACCAAGAATTTCTCGCTGGCATCATCCGGATTTCGAATCCGATTGTACGATTTGCGAATGCAGCTTATTGACTCGGCCTGGGATGGTAGCGCTCTGACTGTGGGCACTTCCAGCAGCCCCTACCGTTCTATGGAGCGACGCTATTCCAGCGGTACTCCTCTGGATGGTTCGCTCAGTACTTCCTGGTGCACGGCCACCGGCTCCTCGGGAGCATCCGGAAGTCAAATCGATGGCGATTCCACCCATGTAGGATCGCCCAATTTCAGCGGAAGCGAATCCCCGGCAGCGCCCACATGCCTCTAATTCTAATGCGATTCGGTTAGTCTTCGTCGGGACAATCGGGACTTGCGTAATGCGCAGGATCGCCTGGCAAATCAAGCGTTCCATGGCTTGCATTGGCGATAGGCGTCAGTCGATATTTTCCAGGACTCCGTTGCGTTCTTAAGATGTCGTAAAAATGGAATTCGATGTCCGGAAATGCCAATGGTAGCAATTGCATGGCTCCACGGAGATGGTGATCGGTGTCTTCGTAGTAGCTCACCGATTTTAGCGGCGATTCAGGAAATTTAGACTGGATCAGTTCGATCCAGCCCGCGATGATTAAGGCCTTTTTGAAATCATGGGGCAGCTTTGTATCGCGGCTTAACGGCTTCAGGCCATCGACGGTTTCTTTTGCATTGGCCGCTACCAAACCATTGATTTTAATACCATTCTTTTTCAGCCAGAGCGGGATGGTATTCCAGGTATGGCTTTCGCCTCGGGCGGTGACAATAAATAGAAGATCACCCCGCGCTTCCAGCTGCCGAGCAATCTGCACCATGGAATCGATGGGCCCCGTGCGGGCCAGTTCCTGCGGCGAAAGCGCTTCGAAGTGAGGCCGCTCTCCGGCCCGCAAAAAGAAGCATTTTGAATCCCTTTGCTCGGTTCCGTACTCTGTATCTACAGGTATGGTAGTCTGGGTATCTGCCAGAGTGTGGTCAAAATCAAAAAAGACAGCCTCGGCAGCCGGTCTAGTTCCCAGATCAGAGTGTTCTTCCAGAAAAGAGAATAGTATGGCCCGCTGATTTAGAATGCGAAGGCTTTCCTCCAGCGCCGATGTGCGGCAGCCGACGAGCGCGGACACAGACAA
>JAGRNC010000837.1 GCA_020440935.1 Leptospiraceae bacterium
TGTCAGCCATGCATTCAATGAGGCCCTGTCCCATGTCCGTAAAGATATCCGGAGCGAATTTCTCTCCTACCTTTGGAACAAAACTGTATGGAGTGATTCGATAATGATCCGATCCGGGCTCGGGCCTGAATTCCACACTTACTTCTTTTCCAAGAATCTCCTGGATCATGGCAAGCATGTGCTGCACCGGAAGAGCTTGATGGCCAGTGATGACGAATCGCTTGTTGTAATACTCGCTCTGCATTATACGCGCTGAAACTTTGGCGGCATCCCGGACGTGAATGTATTCCCGGATCTCATCTCCCTCGGCATTAATAACGATCCGGCCCTCATTGACCGCCTGTTCGATGTACCTATAAATGGAGTTTCGCGCGTCCGCCCGCGGGCCGTATAACGATCCGTACCGAAGAATGGTGTATGTAAGTCCATGCTTCCGATTGTACTCTTCGATGTAGGTTTCTGCGGCCTGTTTGCTGCAGCGATAGAAGCCACCGGACTCGGAGAATACATATATTGTGCTGGCATAGACAAACTGCGAAACGCCGCATTCAAGCGAGGCCTCGATGAGATTCAGGTTCCCGATAAGGTTGAGCTCCGTAGTACGAATCGGATCCGTGGACGCAGTATCAAGGTCTGCATGCCCGGCAAAGTTGTACACTGCATGCGCCCCGTCTACCGCCCGAAGAACCTGCTGCCGGTCCATGATATCGCCCTCAACTACTGTGAGGCCCGAAGCATCATACCGAAAAGGCAGCAGATCAAAAACAACAACTTCGTATCCGTAGCTTAGCAGTTTATCTGCTACATGAGAGCCCAGGAAGCCGCAGCCTCCAAACACAACTACTTTCTTCTTTTCTACCATAAACTGCTGTAAGATCCGGCCTGAACAGGAAAGCCAATAAACCAGATACCGGCTGATTGCGCAGCATGAAAATCAGTGGGGGCGTCGCCCACCATGACACAGCTCTCCGGCCTGTATCCGTGCTTGGAAATGAGTTCGGAAAGGATCTGCGTTTTTGGCCGAGGAGATCCATTGATGGACATAAACATGCTGCCCATCGCTCTTTGCTCTACGATTCGCTTAAGCTCTGTTTCCGGCGTACCAGACACTATGTGACAATCTATACCCAGTTCTTGCGCCCGCTTCAGGAGATCCATTCCAGCCGAAATGGGCTCCGCTGTTACGAC
>JAGRNC010000083.1 GCA_020440935.1 Leptospiraceae bacterium
TACCCATTCACGTTCGGATGAATGGCATCATCGCCATTGTACAATGGCGTGCCTCCGGCATTCCGATGGGACTCGAATGGCGTGTCCAGATCGATAATACTATTTGGGTCCACTTCTCCTGCCAGCAAGGCGTTGTTCGCTAGAATCCCCGATTGCACCGGGCTGTATTGTGTACGCGGAACCTGCGAAAATACAATGGGCGCCGAACTGTACTGCCTAATTCGCCCCTGAAAATCGCGAACGTATCCCAGAAACTCCGAGCCGCTAAATCGCGCGCCGTCATTTGTGCCGAGCACTGTAACGATCCTATCCACGGGCGGCACTCCTGAAAAGGCCTGACCCATGCGCAGGCTCCAATCACGATAATCATAGCCATCCACTCCGCGGACGTAGACAGTGATTGGATCTGGACTGAGAGATTCCAGGTAGAAGCCGTCGGATCGCTCGGTGAGCGAATCGCCAATGAGTAGAAATGTGCGCGAGGAGGGAAGTAGTACGTCCGGAATTGCGCTGTCTTGCTTTTCGCAGGCCGTCGTGCAGCAAAGAAGGGCCATAGCGCCAGAGAGCAGCCAACGCCGAAGCCTAGGAACAATGCCTGTGGTAAAAAAGAAATCCGGTCTTTTGGTGACGACCGGGTCTGCCATCGAAGGCTCCCTCCGAGCCTCTTGAAAAGCCGACCTGAACTGGTCCATTGCTGCTAAAAACCCAGGCGCCACCAGGGCTTTTCTTCGGATTGATACGGTAAGGGATTGGGTTCTCCCTTGAAGGATTGCAGTAACGTCCGCATTTCTTCCTGCGAGCCGATGCTCTTGATTCTGGAAAAGTCGCTTTCTTTCCAGGGCTTCCAGCCTTCTTTGAATGCCTCGTCGGTGCGGACACCCAGATGGAGCTTGTAATGTCTTTGGCGAGGAACGTCCCGAGCATCCGGGTTGGTTAGCATGATATAATGGGCATCTTTGTAGTAATGCCTGGCCCAGGTCATGATTTCCTTAAAGTCTTCGTATGGAAAGTTGTAGCCCACGCGGATGCCGGCAAAGGCCTGATCGGAATAAGGGATGGGAGCGGGCGGGAGAATCTCCACCGGAAGCTTCATATCGTCGACCAGGACGCTGCATCGATAGACGATTCGATTATAGGTGAGTTGCACTGTGGGAACCGGTTCTTCGCCAAACATCTCCTCCAGAAGCGGGAACTGAGCACAGCTCAGGCCCAGCCACAAAACCAGCGCAGCGGCCAGGGGAGGAGCAATTCTATGACTTTTTGGCAGCACTGATTCCTGATTCTATGGATGGTGCAGGATCGCAAGAAGGAAAAGGCTTTCCATATGCGGGGTTTTTATTTTTTTCCCTGTAGCAGGGTATTCCACACCGATCTAAGGAGATGAAAATGCTGACAAAGGATATTACACCCGAGATGACTATGATGGAGATCATGGACGTCTACCCAGGAGCCAAGCGCGCATTATTTCAGAAGTACCATATTGGAGGATGCTCCAGTTGCGGTTTCGCGCCATCGGACACTCTGGAAGAAGTATTTATCAAACATAACCGTCCGGATTCTGTCCCAGAAGCCATCGATTACATCTACGAAAGCGCTCGTGTGGACGAAGAAATGCAGATTGATCCGGCTGATCTTAAAGCCAAACTGGATGCTGGCGAGCAATGGCGAATTATCGATGTTCGCGAGCCCTTCGAAGCGCAGATTGTGGAACTTCCGAACTCAGAAATACTGACCCGCGAAATGGCCTACGAAATTCTACAGAAGTGGCCCAAAGATACGAATATCGCATTCTATTGCCACACCGGCATTCGCTCGCTGGAAGCCGCGAGCTACTTTAAAGGCCATGGACTGCCGAATGTAAAAAGCCTGAGCGGCGGGATCGACCGTTGGGCGGAAGAAATCGACCCTTCGCTTCCTCGCTACTAAGACAACCACTCCGGAGCCCTATTGGCGCTCCGGAAACATTTCAAGATTGGGAATCTGGCAAACAGGCCAGAGCATCCAGTTCCCTCGGTAGGCGTCCCACGGTGTGTGGGGCGTCCAGGGATTGGAATGGTCCCTGCGGTAACAGAATCCATTGCGAATCGTAATCCATATGCGCGGCCCAATCCAGAAGAAGCCTGGGCGCAATGCGGCCCGGCTCCTGAAGTGGCCCCGGATGATATAGCTGGTCGTCCGAACCACGAAGTAAGGCTGCGGGTTCAAATCTCCATGGAAGGCTGCCGCCGTAAATGAGTGAATTTCCATCGGTGGAAAGGGAGCGAAATACGATGGCCGTACCCGGGGATTTAGCGTAGTTCATTTCCGGACCGCAGGGCGATACAAAGTTGTATTCGCCATATAGCCCGGTATCATTGCGACGAAGCCTCCGAAAAAAGAAATTCAGGAATTGGACGTCGCTTAGAACAGTGCCGTCATGTTCCAGCCTGCCTTCGGCATCTATCTGGTAGAAGTACTCCCTTGTTTTCATGTATGACCCCGAACCAATATCATGAGGCTTTCTTGCGATAATACCCGAAATTGGCTATATATGCGACTATTTCGCAAAAAATGCTAAAAAAACTTGTGTATCAAAAGTAAAATACTTGCAAACTCATATAACGTCTACTACACATCTCTAACGCGGGGCGCTAATTGTTAGCGAAACGCATCAAGGCGGTTATCCGTCGCTCAAATACAGAATCCTGGCCCCTGAATAGTCGGAGTATCCATCTTCCCCAAGGAGTAGAATCATGGCAAAATTGAATCGAATCGAAGGAATCGACGATAAATCGGCCCAAAAACTTAAATCCGTAGGTATTACCACCATCGAGAAGCTACTGCAGCAGGCATCCACGCCGCAGGCGCGACGTCAGATTTCCAAAGAAGCGCGAATTAGCGAAAAGCAATTACTCAAGTGGGTAAATCATGCGGATTTGTTTCGCATCAAAGGAATTGCGGGATTGAAGGCGTTGCTTCTGGAAGCAACCGGAGTGGACACGATCAAAGAATTGTCCAAGCGACGTCCCGACCATCTGTACGAATCGCTCATTACAATGAACCAGAAGAAGAATTACGTAGAACGGGTTCCAGGTATGGTTCAGGTGAAGCGTTGGGTGAGTACAGCAAAAAGAATGAAGCCCATGGTCAAATATTAGGCAACGCCGGTCATCGGGCGGTTTCAAATTGTAACTGGACCGTCCGGAGCCTCCCGGAACGTTGACCCATGATTGACAATCAGACTGCGGTCATCCTCGGCCTGGTCCAGGGACTTGCCGAATTTATTCCCATCTCTTCTACAGCGCATCTGCGCGTCATTCCTGCCTTCTTGCAGTTACAGGATCCAGGAGCGGCCTATTCGGCCGTATTGCAGCTTGGAACTTTGCTTTCTCTCGTGGTTTATTTTCGCAAAGACCTGGGCGAATTCATTATGGCTACCTATCGTTCGCTATTTCCCGTAGAAGGGCAGCGACTGGATTATGCTCAGTTCCGCCAGTGGGATCTGGATGCTCGGATGCCGTATTATCTGATCGTGGGAACCATTCCCGTTTCCGTATTTGGCCTAATTTTAAAAGATTACATCACCGGGCCGTTTCGCTCGCTCTATGTGATTGCCGGCAGTCTGATTCTATTGGCCTTCTTTCTCTGGTGGGCCGATCGTTCTGGAAAGAAAGAGCGCGGCGTGGACAGCATTACCATGATGGATGCATTCTGGATTGGGATGGCTCAGTCTCTGGCCCTGGTTCCGGGCGCTTCCCGATCGGGCACCACTCTAATGATGGGATTGTTTCTGGGCCTCACCAGACAGGGTTCCATGCGATTTTCCTTTCTGCTTTCCATCCCGGCCATTGGTCTGTCCGGGCTCTATGAGCTGGTTAAGGATTTTCATGAGCTGCAGGCCCTGGGATTGGAGGGATTGCTACTGGGAACCATTGTAGCGGGCCTTTCTGGATATATTGCAGTGGCCGGATTACTGCGATTTTTGCGGACCCATACCACCCTCATTTTTGTTGCATATCGAATCCTACTTGGTATATTGATCCTCGTGCTCCTATGGAATGGGCTGATTCAGGACGGATTGACCTGAATCCGGGCGGCAGGCTGCATCGAATTGTAATCCTGGTATAAAGCCCTGGCGGCATATCGCCGATAGGCAAAGCACGGGAGTGATTCAATGGCCCTAGCCAGAAAAAGCCAGTACGATGCCTACAAGGATACAGAGATCCAGACTGCCAACCAGGGCAAGCTGATCGTAATGCTCTATGATGGAGCTATTCGATTTCTAAGGATTGCCCAGGAAAACCTGAACCCCAGGACCTACGATGTAGCTAACAACAACATCATCAAGGCCCAGGATATTATCACCGAGCTGATGCTCTCTTTAAACATGGAAGGGGGAGAGGTGGCGCAGAATCTGTTCAATCTCTATGCCTACATGAAAAAGAGACTTCTAGAAGCCAACATGGCCAAGGATGCAGCGATCATCACCGAGGTCATAAATCTTATCGATCCGCTGAAAAGCGCCTGGGAAGAGGTGCTGCGAAAGGAAGGGTCCGATAAGCCAGCTGCCAGGGCCCCGCAGCGCCCGGAGGGAGCGGGTCTGAATATCCAGGGTTGAGCGACTTTCTCACCCATCAATTAAAGATCTATCGGGCCCTTCTGCACAGGGCCCATTCCCTTATTAGTCAGTCCCTGGAATCTCCTCATCCATCCGACCAGGCGGCCTTTATTTCCGACCACTACGGCCAACTTTTCTCCGACATTTCCGATACCCAGAAGAAGGTCTATTCCATGGTATCGGAAGCAGATCTTAACTCCAGGCAGAAACTTCTGCTGCGTCACTGCCTGGTTTTGCTGGATGCAGTTGACAGAAATTTATCGGCACTGAAAGATCGGGCGCTCGGAGATGTATTCAAGACGCATGTGAGCCAGCATATCCGATCCTTTCTAAAAGAAAAGGACGGCTCAAACTAATCGAAAAGCCGAACCTGCTGCCTTTCACATCGTCCAAATTACAGAGCGAACTGGCTGTTCCGGCACCGCCCGGAGCGCACGGATGGAAAACTATGAAACTTACTCGATACCTGATCTTGATTGGATTGATTGTCGCTTCCTCGGGCGCATTGCAGGCCAAGCGTGTGGCTGCAATCTTTGGAAGCAACTATGTGGGCAATACCGTGGATATTCCGCCTCTGTCCCTTTGCGAAAAAGACGCTGCCCTAATGGAACGGACCATTAAGAGTTTTGGTCAGTTCGATGATGTAAAGGTGTACCTGGGTCGCATGGTTACTGCCACCAATGTGGAAAAAGCCATCGAGGAAATTGGGGATAAAACAGACGAAGATGACACAGTGCTTCTCTATTTTTCCGGGCATGGAACCTTTGCGCGGAATAAAGAAGCCCCGGATGGTGTAGAAAACATCATCGTAATGTATACCAGGCCCCACGTATCAGAAACGAAACTGAACGAATGGCTGGAGAACATCGAATCCAAAAAGACGGTATTTGTTTTTGATTGCTGCCATTCCGGCGGTATTGCGCGCAGAAATATCCAACAGCGCGGCACCGGAGACATCCCGATTGGGGACGGTAGTTCCGGAATCGTACTGCAAAACCGCACCGCATCCAACTATTTCCAGGACAAGGTGGTGGTGGCCTCCAGCGATAGTAATGAGACGTCCATTGAACTAAGCGGAAACATCAATCAAGGTTTGTTCACGTATTACTTCGCCCAGGCTTTAAACCCCAGCAACGGGGATTTAAACCGCGACAAGACGGTGACGATCTTTGAAGCCTTCGAATGGACGGCGAAACGAGTAACCGAAACCGCAAAGAAAGTAAATCATAACCAGCATCCCAAGCTGATTGGCGATGGATCCGGAATTCAGATAGCGGGAAATATTAAGCCCACTCCTCCCAAACCACAGCCAGGACCTACCGTTACTCCGCAACCACAGCCAAACCCATCGCCCGTGGAGCCGACTCCGACTCCGGTGAACCCTACAGATCCAGTGGGTCCCACCGAGCCAGAAGTAGTAAACCATGGAGAGCAGGGAAAGATCATTCTCGCTACTACCATTCTCAAGAGCAAGTATGCCGTTTCCAGTATGAACCCCAACGATATAATCGGGGAAAACAATCCATACGACATTATTGGCGAAACCAGTCCTTACAAGCGTAAGCCCGGTGAAGGAAAGCCGCGTGAGCAGCGAAAAGACGAAGATCGTCTGGTACGAGTTACCGTTTCCGGCCAGGAATTTCCCGTAAATGTTCAATGGGTAAATGAGGCCACTCTGCGACAGGTTACCGGCGAACAGATCCCTCTGGGAGTGTATTCCTTCCAGGGAGTTCCCAAGCGCAATCAGGTGGCGCTCATCACAATTTCGCAGGTTCCTGCCGGTGTCCACGAAGTGACCATTGAAGCCGATGGCTATCCAGTGCTCCGCGAACGTGTGGCCGTAGAGACCAATCAGCTAACCAAAAAATTGGTGGTGGCGAGTATCGCGGGACGCGGGTCCATAGAAGGAAAGGTGTTCTACAAGAATTTTGAGCAGCCCTTGCCTGGCCATGAGGTCTGGATGCCCACCGTTACAGGTGTGAATCAGATCCATAAATTCAAGACCCTCTCCGATGGTTCCTTCTGGTTTCTCAACCTTCCTGCAAGCGCCAATTATCAGCTGAAGTTGTCGTTTCTGGAAGCGCTGCCCATCGAGAATAACCGATTTGAGGTGAAGCCGGGGTCCGTAACCAAACTTGACGTGGTACTCAACAAGAAAAGTATTAGAGATTGATGCGACTCATTCTCTATGCGCTTCTTGCTTACTTCATCTACCGAATGATTCGATCGAGGCTCCTTCCCCGCGAGGGGGCCTCATTCAATCAAAACGACCCATCCGGTCGCTTTGAATCCGCGGAAAAAGAGCAAAAAGCGCACCGTTCCTCCGGTCGCGAGAAAGATGTAACCTCGCGGTCCAAAATTTTGGGCGAAGAATAACAAACTTGCAACCGATAATACTATCGGGATGACTCTAAAGCGCAAACACCTGGGCCAGGCGGGCCTATTGACCCTGATTTTAGCCCTGGCAGTTCAATGCTCCGGGCCCGGCGTCCGAGAACCTGAGTTCTATGACCAGGCCGAGAAGGCCATTCAATCTGGAAAGGGCGACGAAGTGGCCGCTCAGATCCTGGAAAACAGCGCCCAGATTCCACCAGGTCGACGTAAGGCTGCCATTGATCTTCTGGATAAGCTCGGCCCCACCAAAGGGCGCGATGCATTGATGAAGCTTTACAATGTCCCCGGCTTTACCGCAAAAGAAGAGAAGGAAGCCATTATCGCGCAGCTTCTCAAAAGAAACGATTCGCTCACCGCTGACTTTTTGCGCCGTCGCATCGAACAGGAGCCCGAACTGTATAATTCCGTTGTGGGCCGCTATATGATCCAGCAAGGCGATGCCAAATCGGCACAGTTTCTGGCCAGTATGGCCGAAAAGGACCGCTCCATACTGAGCGGAGAAATCGCCCAATTCTTTGGCTCGCAGAAGCTTGCAGAATCGGTGCCTCTGCTGAAGTACATGACCGAGAACAGCGTCGACCCTGCGGCCGCCTTTGATGCGCTAACTAGAATTAAAGAAGGAGGCGCGGCCGAATATGTAGTGCAGGCTGCGGCCGATCCCAAGCATCCTTCGCGCCTCTACGCCATCCGTTACCTGCCACAGCTGCAGAACAATGAACTAACTGTACCGGTGCTTCGATCCATTGTACTCAATTATCGTTCCGAGAATACGGAGATTTTGCATCAGGCTATGGAATCTCTGGGCGAAACCGAGTATTCCGACGAAAGTTACCGTGCGCTAAAACGCGTTTTTTACGGCGTGGAAAGCACCGAGACGCAGGCAGCAGCCATTGTTGCCATGGCAAGAATGCGCGATATGGATCCGCAGGCCCTGCTGGAAGAACTCAAAAAAGAAGCGAAAGAAGAAGTTACGCGTAAGCCCGAGCCTGCCGTCACTCATGTAACTCGTCCGCATACAGAACAGAAAAAGACCACCAAACCGACCCGAACTCGTATTCGACCTGGAAGTTATTCAAAGCTACCATACACCAAAGCGCAATCGCAGCAATATGTGCGACTGCTTTCGCAGATAATGGGCGAAAGTATGGGAGTAAGTCAGGCAAAGAATACCCTGGGTCAGATGCACAATTCCTTTCTTTCTTATTCCGATTCGGATACCGAAACGGCCACTTTCTTTCGCCGTTCCATTGGTCGTTATTACAATGTTCCCGAAGAGAAAGCCACCGAGCTCATGAAAGAAGGAATTAATGTGCCGGGATCGGTAAATGCAATTCTAAAGAATGCAAAAGCGGAATACGGAAGCGAAAGCATGCAAGTATATGCGGTATCTCGCTTCTTTGCCATTCCACGGTGGCAGAGTCAGATCCTGATCGATCTTTACAACTCTGGCGCAATGGGCCACTAATATGAAACTGCGTTTGCTTGCAATTTTGCTTCTCCTGCCCCTGGTGTATTGCGGCAAACCCGAATCCGGGGATTTTGGATGGGCCACGCTCAATCAGGAAGGAATGAGCGTAACGGAAGAGATGCTGCTTCAGCCCACTGACTATCGAATCCGGCGTAATCGTCTATTCTTCTCTGAATCCCAGACAATTTTCTGGATCTACCGCGTGGAAGGCGCCGGTTTCGACGAGCACCAGTTCCTGGCTGCCCTCTACAGCACCGGAGAAAGCCCGGAGCCCGTGGAAATTGACCTTAGAAGACTGGAAATGGAAGAGATGCCGGGCGGTCGAGTTTTCCGGCAGTTCTACGAACCATTGGATCCGGGCTCGTATATCCTGAAGATTGCTTACGAATCGGTGCCCTTCGATCAAGTAGAGTTTCAGGTATTACCGGAAGAAGATCCCTGGCAATATGCGGATAGCGGTAGCGCCGAAGAAGAAGGCTTTGATCCTTTGCTGTACTACAGCACCGGCGACACCGAATACGAGGCCCGGAAGCAACTGGCGGGCAGCCGAAACAACGACGATTCCAACTGGATCTACGAACCCGCCGATCAGTAAGCCGGCTATAAATCGGGCAACAATTCACAGAAAATTTGCAATGTTGTGGGCAGCGGCGAGCGCCCGATGCAAACTTGTACATATGGGTTCGCGGGATGCAGTAGCGGCAGTCCCCGGTGCGCCCGGCACTGTGGTTTCTGTTCGCGGCAGCGTAGTGGAAGTGCATTTTTCCGGCCGGCTACCCGCAATCT
>JAGRNC010000838.1 GCA_020440935.1 Leptospiraceae bacterium
GGTTTTTCTTTAATGGAATGATGATCTGGGTATTTCCGGCCCAGTTTTTAAAGGAGCGGTCAATACCTGCTTTTTCGGGAACGATTTTTCCGATCACATCATCGGAGTATTTTCCTTTATAGAGCGAAGCATCTGCACGCAGCCGGGCATTGTAATACACAATGTAGCGTGCCACAACGGCAGCATCTTCTTCCTTGTATTCAAAGGCCTTTTGTAGGTATCCCTGAAGAACACGAATAATGGCATTGATATGGCCAAAGTCTGCATTTGGGTCAATGGTCATTACATCGGCGCCCATTCCTTCTTTGGAGGCGTCGAACAAACGAGTGAATGTTACGCCTCGGAGAGAAAACTCTCCGTCTTTGAGTACTTCATCGGCTCCCATTCGGCCGGTATTGCGTTCATATTCACGGGCGGCCGGTGTGGCCCTACGATTGGTGCGGTTCTCAAAGTTAACCGCTGGTACCCGTACCGTATCCTCGGAGACGGCCGGATCCTCGGCCTGGAGGGCCGTGGCAGTGGCAAATAGTGTAATAGCAAGAAACGCTGCAAAATATCTGAGTTTCAAGGTCATGGACGATTTCCTGAATTTTTGTATGGAGTCTCTTCTATTTTCGGCCTGGGTCAATCGAATTTTCAGGGGTAACAGGTACGGTTTTGTAGTAATGGGGACCGCATAATCCCGGATGATCCGGCCCTGCAGCACAAATGAGACATTTCGGTTTTGTCCAGCGTCATGCAAATCAGATGAGCGCTGCACAACAGGAGCGTAAAGCGGATGCTTTCGGTTCATGTAACAGGTGGGCCAGGAACAAAAACCGAAATTTCTCCTGCGTTAGGAGTACTCTCCAGGACTAATTGATTGCAATCAATGATTGGAAAACCCATTATTCACACAAATGAAACAAAAACAGATGTCTACAGGAGTGTTTAAAGAGCGTGCAGGCGGGATTCGCGAGCTCAAGCCCGAAATTCTGAAGCAGCTATATCTGCGATCGAATGGTCATCCATGCCAGCTATTGATCCGCATGCTCTGGGAGACCGGGATTCAAGTCCGAGAGGCGGTGGCTTTGAAGGTGAAGGATCTACGGTTGGAGGAGGGACAAATTCGTATTGTCTCTACGGGAAAATCCATGCTTCGTCGCGGAAGGCTGGGTCCTTCGGAAAAATAAAAAAAAAAACGGGA
>JAGRNC010000839.1 GCA_020440935.1 Leptospiraceae bacterium
TTCGAGGAATATCTTGTTAACCTGTTTTCCGGTACCGCCAGTCTGATGCGTTACCAGGTAGTTCCCCAGCATCTTGGAGCCAAACTCAACGGCTTCTTCTTTGGTTTTGGCGACTTTGACGCCTCCATCCTGGATCTTTGATGCTTTGTGCGGGTCCTCTCCGTCGTATACGATGCCCTTTCCGCGGCCCCCTGCATGCACCTGCGATTTAACGGCGATTACGCCTCCGCCCAGGGCATCATAAGCAGCGCCGATATCTTCTTTCTTTTCGACAACTTTGCCTTCCTGTACTTTGACACCGTGACGCTTTAGTAATTGCTTGGCTTGGTATTCATGAAGCTTCATCCACGCTTCTCCTGGATAATGAGAATTTCTGGACAGGATTTCCCTCGAGGCGGTCCTTGAAAACCGTTTTTAAGCCCATGCGCCATCCTGGACTACTCTCAACCCTCACCGATACGCAGAAAAAGGCAGTTCTGCAGGCATGCCGCGTACTCCGGGAGGCCGGTTTCGAATGCTACCTGGTGGGCGGTTCGGTTCGCGATCTGTTACTGGGCAAATCGGCCAAAGACCTGGATCTGACCAGCAATGCTAGTCCCGAACAATCCCAACGATTGTTTCGCCGGACGATTCCCACAGGTATTGAACATGGTACAATCACGCTGCGACTATTTGGCCATTCCCTGGAATTAACTACATATCGTACAGAGAGCGGCTATTCGGACGGTCGGCGGCCGGATCGGATAGAATTCGGCCAGACCCTTTCGGAAGATTTAAAGCGTAGAGATTTTACTGTAAACGCCCTGGCCTACGATCCTCTCCGCGAAGAGCTCCTGGACGAACACGAAGGCATGGCCGATTTGGAGCGACGGTTGATCCGGACCATCGGTGATCCGGTGGAACGATTCTTTGAGGATGGATTAAGACCCATTCGAGCCTGTCGATTCCTGTCCACTCTGGAGTTTAATCTGGAAAATGCCACGGCTGCGGCCATGCGCCGCCCGGATGTGCAGAAACGAACGGCGATGGTTGCCGTAGAAAGGTTCTCCGATGAGTTGCGCAAAGGCATGCGAGCGGCCAATCCAGCGCCGATGCTCAGGGAACTTGGCAACTCGGGCCTACTTTCCCTGTTTCTTCCGGATGAATTGCGAAGCGCTGGAAGCTCCCATCAAGAGACTTCTTCC
>JAGRNC010000840.1 GCA_020440935.1 Leptospiraceae bacterium
GAAGTCACATTTGGTGGCCATGTAGTTATCGATGGAGACCGCTATGGATTCATGGCACCCGGAGGTGGCAAATTTGTTCAAGATCATTACGACCAGGACAAGCTGGGCTCTTTTAGGGATACCTCAACACATCCATTACTCGGAATCAAGATCAATGGTCCAGAGTCTCTGGCACTGGCAGGTAAAGCCATCTGCGAATCAGAGAAGGAGCCTGATTCGACTTATTTGATAATGACCGATAGCGTCGGCCGAGTATCGCTGGGTATTTCGGTTTCGGGTGATCTCATTCCCGAGGGGGAAGAAGCCGAATCTCCGGACACAGCACGATTCAGGGGCTGGGCTCGGAATCTATCACGCGCCTCCGGTTCGAAAATGCGCTTCCTCGTCGTTCCAAAGAAACTCTACGACGAAAAGAAGCATCAACTTGGAGCGCTCATCCGGAGCGGTCTGTTCACAGACATTCTCGTAAAAGAAACATCCACCTCCGTGATGAACGCACTCATGATACAGCCAGGGATGACCAAAGATCCGGTTCTAAGGATACGAAGACAGGCAACAAAGGTAAACGAATCAATGGAAACGACGAAGAGCCGGATAATTCAGATAGTCAAGTCGGCGCTCGCCGACAAATCGCATCTCGTCCGCAAGGTGATTACCAACAAACTTGGCCGGAAACAGACCGTATTGGTTCGAGCGGATGAAATCCCTGGTGCGACAGAATCCATGCCGGACGCCAAGGTGGAAGGATTCCGAAATGCAGATTATGGAAATGGGCGCAACATCGAGATCGAAGACCTAAAGGGAATCTCCAAGACTCTGGACTGGCTAATAGACAAAGCTCAGAAGCATGTTCTCTCCACTGACAGCGAAACAAATGGCACCCGGAGCAGAACCGAAGTATTCCGCGTTCGCCTAAGCATCCGGCAGAAGAAATTCTTTCATGCGATGGACTCGACCATCAAGAAATTGCAGAAAATATTCGGATCAAACCATTTCACAAACAAAGACGGATCCAGAGAGTTTCTAGTGAGCATAGAAAAGGAGCCAGTAAGCGGGGCAAGCTACGCAAACTTCAAATTTCTTCAGACGGTTCCACTAGAGCCATCGGATGGTGGTTCCATCGATTACTTTGCTGCCAATGAATTCATCCGATCTTTGCCCACCACAGAAGAAAAGGATTTCG
>JAGRNC010000841.1 GCA_020440935.1 Leptospiraceae bacterium
GGCCAGCCGCCGGTTGCCCGCTTCTTGCGACCATGCAGCGGGCCGATGGTGGGCTCTCGAGCAAACGGCCAAAGTTGCGAAGCAATGCTTGGAACCATGTCACCACATTGGTACGTATCACTAGCAATTTCGCTTTACCCTGTCGAACCCAGCTATTGTATTCTTCCATGCTCGGGCTTTGTTTGTTTCGGCTTTCCATCCGACCAATTGCTCTGTTGCCCCTCCTTGCGTTGGCATCGATACTCATTCTGCCGCATTGTAACGTTCCATCCAAGCAGACGCGGCTACAATACCATATTGACCATACCAGAGCGCTGAGCATTTCAAATATGGAGCATTGGAAAGAATGGCAGGTTTCCGATGTTATGGCCCCTGCTTTTGGTTTTTCCGATGGAGATCTATGGATACGCCTTGCTCCAAACAAGAATTCTAGTAGCGTCGGTTTTGATGTTCTCGATATATATTACAGTCAGCTGGATAGCGTCTCAGTATTTTATCGGACCAGCGACGGCAAACTGACCGAAAAGAAATCCGGCGACACCGAATCGTTTGGGCACAGGGATATTATCACCAATAGCTTTGCCTTTGATGTCAGTAATGCGATAGGGCCCATCTTTGTGCGAATCCGCACTGAAGGGACTTTGATGGCTCCATTGTCCGTTTATTCCAGGTCCAAGTGGAATGAAGCCCTGCAGCGAAGGACTATTCTGTACGGATTGTACTTCGGAGCGCTATTGTTAATGGCTCTCTATAATTTCTTCTTGTTTATTTCTATCCGGGACCGTACCTATCTCTACTATTCCATTTACGTTCTTTTAGTATTTCTGTCTTTCTTCTCTTTTCTAGGGTTTTCGCACCAGTATCTATGGCCGCAGTCTGGGTTCTGGAATAACAAATCCTTTGTGGTGACTGCTTTTTTGTACGTTATCGCATCTCTACAGTTCGCTCTAAGGTATCTGGGTGTAAGGGAGTCTATTCGGCGACTCTGGGCCACAATGCGTTTGTTGCAGTTGGCATTCGTCCCAATTATTGCGATGGCACTCATAGGGGACTATCACCTGGCCACCCGCATTGGTTCAGCGCTGAATATTTTGAGCAGCGCTCTAATTTTTCTGGGAGCTATTTGGCGTACGTCCTCGGGGTATCGTCCCGCGCGAACATTTCTTGTCGCCTGGTCTTT
>JAGRNC010000842.1 GCA_020440935.1 Leptospiraceae bacterium
CCCTGCGAAATACATGCGAAGTGTCCAGGAATCCGTGCAGCAGAACCAACTCCCTGGGTCCGTATCCGCCGGTGTAGACTCGATAGGTTTGACCTTCGTATTTCAGATTCTCGCTGCGGAACCCCAGACCCTTAATCTTTTGCCGAATGAAGGCTCGTCGGCCACGGATCAATTGTGCGGCCCACCAGGAGCCTTTACGTTCCAGTTGCGGTCCGCCAGGAAGAACAATGGAGGGACTGGCATGGGAAACTCTGGAGGATCGTTTACTCACCGGTACAAAACTCCGTGCGCCGCATTTCCCGGCAACCAGAGCTCCGTCTGAACTTGGAGTTGCTTTTCCAGCCAGGAACCATCCTATGGGGTGAATGCATGTCTTGATCGTAGACGATGAGCCGCCGGCCGCCCGTCGAGTAGAGCGCCTTCTGCGGGAAATTGAATCGGACAGTATTCAATCCCTGAAGATTTTTCACTCCATTGAGCCGGCAGTCTATTATCTACAGGAACACCCTGTGGACCTACTATTTCTGGATTTGCAGCTGGCGGGCGATAGCGGCTTCGATTTGCTTCGGCAATCCAGAAGTGACGGCTTTCACACAATTATTGTTAGCGGCTATCCGGAGGGCGCGCTGGAAGCTTTCGAGCATGAAGTAGTGGACTTTGTGCCCAAACCCATCCGTCCCGAAAGGTTTGCGCAGGCCCTTAACCGATTACGAACGGCGCGGAATCGTGGGGCCGGTCGAAAAAGCCTTACTATGCCCGGCGATGAGTCCATCGAAATCATCCCCCTGAAAGACATCGAGGCGGTGACCAGCGACGGAAACTACTGTGTGGTAGAAACTGCTGAAAACAGCCAGAGAGTCAGAAAAACGCTCACTTCCCTGGAGGCCGAATTGGGCCCGGATTTTTTTCGATGCCACAAGACCTGCCTTGTGCGAAAGTCGGAGATGCTCCGCATTCTAAAAGCGCCTAACAACACATTTCAGCTGGAAATGAAGAGTGGAAAAAAAATGCCGCTTGGCCGATCTGCCAGGGAGCAGCTGCGAAGCGGCGACTTTGGAGTAGTGTGAAACTGACTTTTTAATCTAGAATTAGATAATTAGCCGCGGCATCCTCGCCAGACACCTTGCAGCCAATCATCCGCGGCTTCGTCGAATTCGTCGCCGCAATT
>JAGRNC010000843.1 GCA_020440935.1 Leptospiraceae bacterium
ATCGCGCATTCTCATCCTCAAGGGCTCGGAGCTTCTTCATGTCGCTGAGTTCCATTCCGCTGAATTTAGACTTCCAGCGATAAAAGGTCTGTTCGCTCATCCCGTGCTTCCGGGCCAGCTCCTTGACCGGCGTCCCTGCATCTGCTTCCTTCAGAATTTTGAAGATTTGTTCCTCGTTAAACCTTCGATGGCCATATCCTTTCCTCCTGGATTGGGGCCGTAAGTCTAACATTTAATGTGTCCGATTTCCGGGGAGCAGGTCAAGTCCGACAGTATCACTGAAACAGCGACAAATCCATGCTTTGCGAAACCAACCGAAGCATTTCCATTCCTGCCACACTATTTCCATGCTCGGCCAGCGGTGGAGAGAATGCCGCGATGGTCATCTGTCCGGGAACCACAGCCAGAATTCCGCCGCTAACGCCACTCTTACAGGGCAGCCCAATATCGATGGCTACGTGCCCCGCATAATCATAGGTGCCGCAGGTAGTCATCAAAGTGACGATGGCCCGACAACTCTGCTCGTCCAGAATGCGACGCCCTGTCAATGGATCGACACCGCGATTGGCCAGAAATAGACCCATTCGCGCCAGTTGTCGGGCCGTGACCAATGTCGAGCATTGCATAAAATAGGTTTCTGCCGCCTGCTGCACGTCTTCGATCCATCCGTATTGCTTCAAGAAGTTGGCCATAGCGCGGTTACGATATCCCGTATCCGATTCAGACCGATAGGTGGATTCATCCAGCGAAGGACGTTCTTCGCAAACCAGTTGCAAAAAATCCAGAAATCCTTCGTAGCTGGAGTGCGCATCCTTACCGGGCAGCATTCCGCTCACCGCCATGGCGCCAGAATTCACAAAGGGATTTCTGGGCTTTCCATGCTCCGACTCCAGCGGCAACATAGAGAAGAAAGGATTTCCTGTGGGCTCAAACCCTACTGTATCAAATACGGCCGCGCCTCTTTCCCCCAGCACCTGCGCAAGACTGAATGCCTTGCTTACACTCTGCATTGTAAAGGGAACGTCGCAATCGCCAAAGGCAAAGGTCTGTCCTTCGAGATTGGTGGCAACCAGGGCCAGCGAGGTGGGATCTACGTTGGCCAGTTCCGGGATGTAGGTGGCTACGTTTCCAGTGACGGGCAGCTTACGCACCGATTCGTACGCT
>JAGRNC010000844.1 GCA_020440935.1 Leptospiraceae bacterium
GGAACATTTACGAGAAGCCGAAACCCGGTTTCGAACCCGTCTTTTGGAAATTAGAAAGAAAGCGCTTAAGCTCGGTAATGCCCGTTTCAGTCTACTTGTGCCATCCCTGCTCGGCGCTATTATAGGAATCACAGGTCTTATCATCCATTCCAACGTATTCTCCCCTGGAAACGTGCGGCTACCGTTCTTACTTATATACTCGCTCATCGAGATACTGCTGCCCACATCTTTGCGCCAGCTGACTCTCTTTGCGGGCCAGGCCGAATTGAGCATGCCCGCAGGGATATTCTGGGCCTTCTTTACGAGCCTGGGCTTTTTAGCCGCCTTCTGGCTCAGAAAAAGACAGTCCAGAAAAGAAGACCAACTGCAGGATGAAGTAAATGATGCTGTGGGACAGTATTTGCATTCTCTCAAGATTCGCGCGGACCAGATTCTGGAATCCCAGGCTTTTTTTCGCGAGGGCAGATTCTTGCAGGAGTATGCAAATCTGATTCGGCGGACTCTTTTCCATTTTCATTCCTACGATCATGCTTCCGGTCAGGTAGCACGCCGAATTCGCCACGAACTTTTGATTCGGGGTGCCCGTCTTGTGGATCGAAAGTTACGATTCGATGCAAACCATCTAAGACAGACCACCATTGAATCGGACATGGTGGATCGTTTTGAAATCAGTCTGCTAAAATCGGACGAACTGGAAAGAATTGCCGATCGAATCCTGGAACGGGATCTGACCGGCGAACTTCTAGCGGCCCTGCAAGTTTTCTCCTGCGAAGAGAATCAGGAAGACATTATGGATCGCAAACTGGATGAACTTTTGCTCAGGGACCTTCCGCTGCACGAAGTGGAGCAGATCATCGGGGAGCACGTTCAGAATTCGGCCAGCGCAAGCCTGAAGCAAGCAGCCACCGCCAAGCGCGCCTTCTGGGCGCTTTCGCTTAACCCCGAAAACTACTCCGGCGGCGCTTTTGTGCGCAAAACATTTCAGGGCGATCGCGATTTTGGCGAGATGTTTCATTTGTTCTATGTTCGTCGCGGCTTTTCCCTGGAAGAGACGGAGCGAATCGTCCGCAGGACAGAGGGAGTGCGCTGATGGCAGTGATCGGAGCCATTGTAACTCTGCTTTATTTTTTCTGCATCGGCGCTTTACTGCTTCCTGGTAT
>JAGRNC010000845.1 GCA_020440935.1 Leptospiraceae bacterium
GAACTATGAATGACCGAATGGCATGGCCTCGGAGTTTCTAGCTTAATGACTCTGCCCGAGTTTCTTGAAAAAGGAAGGCGTTCAACCCCTTTGGTGGGGCTATTGCTTTACGCAATTGCAGCAGCGTTCTGGATTTCCTTCTATCCGTATTATCCGGAGACGCATTACGCACTGTTTACGACAGCAGTCCTTATATTCTTCCTATTCACTCTGAAGCAGCCCATGGCCGCATTCGGGTTGCTCTTGTTGGTGGCTTCCTTCTACGGAAACCATCCCGGCGGTCGTTTCCTAGAAACATTCGATATCCTTCTGATCCTATCAGTGGCCGGATTCACCATCAGAAAAAGAACGCCCGACCTGTACTCATCGCCGGACGGCAGCAGCGCAAATGCATCCCACTTACTGAATCACTTGATGCTGGTAATCCTTCTGGTTATGGCACTGGGTTTCTGCAGCGCTTACTACCTTTTCGAATCTCTGGAAGGTTACAAACTGGAGCCGTTTTACTGGATGGCGGCCTCGGAATGGCTCCCCCATTATTCCATTCGGGTCGCTATCGTTTCGCTGTTGGCTTTCGTGGCGGCCCGGGAATTTGCCGCGAGGATTCGTGAAGTGCCCGTAAATATTTCCGCAACGGTTATGTTCCTAATTCCAGCCATCCCGTTGCTCATCGGAATAATGGAAAGCCTCATTCCCGGGCTGGGTAAGTTGCTTGATAGGTTGCACATCTACCTCGACGGCTATGTGCATCGATCGCCATCGCATCTGTCGGCCATCAAAATAGCCCCTGCCCTCGACGGCCTTTCACCGAATTCGCTTTTCTGGAATCGTAGCTGGTTCAGCGTCTACTTGATTGCCTGTCTTCCATTGGTCGGCCTGGGAGTTCATCTTCTTGGTCCGCAAAGACGGCGTCGCACAATCTGGAGAGCAGCAATAGTTACGCTTCTGGCAGCCTATTCTTACTGTGTGATCGCCATTGGAGCACGTGCTGGATTGGCAACGTTCGGATGCTTTGCAATGGTTCTTTTGTTGCTAAGAATTCCAATGATGCGTAGGCCTTCCGTGCTCTGGCTGATTGGGCTGGTTTTTAATGTTTCTACAATCGCTATGAATTTCTATGCTTTTTAGCCCCACCTTGCTATCCATGTCTGCTCT
>JAGRNC010000846.1 GCA_020440935.1 Leptospiraceae bacterium
GGGCTCTCTGGAAAGTTGTCCATTGCCCGGACTTCTGATTCAAGCATTCCTCCTAGTTTTGTTTCCTCGTCTGTTAACCGCAACTGTATTAGATATTCCATAGGCCAGAGAGGTCCAGGATCTTGAAGATTCTCCGCATACCGATCGGCAGCCTTCATCAGGGTATGTAGTGCAGAAGCAGAAGCGGCGCCATGAACCTTATGGAATAGACCTGGGAGGTTTCGCGCAAAGCCGGATTGAAGCGGACCGATGTGATGGAAAATTAGAGGATCTTTGGAAGAGTTGTAACGAACTTCCGGAAACTTATCTCTGGCTTCGTTGAATCGATTTTCGCCAAAGTCTCGAAGTCCGAGCCCCGCCAGTTCGTCGATTTGTTCCGGGCCATGTGTTTTGGAAACTGCAATGATTCGGACATCGCTTCGATTGAGCTCATTCAACCTATGCCGGATTCGCTCCAGCGCTCCGGCAGAATCATAGGTCACGTTGGTCATTCCATTGCGCAAAGCGAGACTCGACGTATGAGTTCGCGCCGACGGTCATCGGTCGAATTACTGAGTGTCCCGGGTCAGGCGGGCCACGCGACCGGGATCAATGTTTCGGACAGCCTGGCTGCTCAGCGATGCGTTGTCAATCCCGGGGACGGATGAGGTATCCACATTCAGAGCATACAGATTTTCCATTTCCACTTCGGTCTTTCTTAGCTGTGAAGTAAGCTGATTCAGACTTTCGGCCACCAGAGTCTGGATGTCCTTCAGCGATTTTCCCTGAGCCAGCTCCGGAAAAAGGGATTCGCCCTGAAACTTTAGATCTCCGTTGATCTCATTGCTGTATTGATTTAAATACGATTGCCTGGTTTGCTCGCGGGTGTAGCGATTTTGCAGATCTCCGAGGTTCTTTTGCAGGCTAAGGACTCGGTTTTCCATGGAGCCAAATTCCAGGCGATCCCCGGGGCGGCTGGTTACGGCAGCGCTGCCTTCGGTGTTGGAGCGGGAAGACGTATCACCCTTGCGGTCTTTCAGAATACTCTCAGCAGAATTCAGAAGTGCTTTTCCAGAGATTTGCATGGTTTTGCCTCAATTCGCGTTTTTATGTCACTTACTGCACTAGTCAGCTTAGTGTATCTTTTTCTATATTATAGATCGGCGG
>JAGRNC010000847.1 GCA_020440935.1 Leptospiraceae bacterium
TCCCATTGGCCGAATTCATCGCGTACCGAGAATACTCGTTCTTTGGCGCGGGCTTTTTCTTCATCGCGACGCGCGCCGCCAATGCATGCGTCGAATCGGTGTTCTTCGATGGTGTCGAGTAGAGTTACAGTTTGCAGGCTGTTGCGGCTGGCGTATTTGCCGGTTTCTTCTTTAACCCGACCTTTATCGATAGAATCCTGCACAAGGCTAACGATTAGCTTTTCGCCCAGCCGCTCGGCCATTTGATCGCGGTATTCTATGGCTTCGGGAAAGTTATGGCCAGTATCGATGTGTACCAGAGGAAAAGGGAATTTTCCGGGGCGGAAGGCTTTCTCGGCCAGTCGCACCAGAGTGATGGAGTCTTTTCCGCCGCTGAAAAGGAGCGCAGGTCGGTCGAACTGAGCGGCCACTTCGCGCATAATGTAGATAGCTTCTGATTCCAGCTCTTCCAGATGGCTCAGTGTAGCTGCATCCAGCTCGTCGTTAATGGTTGCTTCTGCTGTTGACATGGTTACTCCTTCTCCAGTAATTTCTGGAACGTTTCGATTCCTGCACGATCGGCAAAATCGCCGAATGATTCATTGCTTCCCTGCTCTTTCCAAAGACTGAACATTTCATCTACCAGCGATGGCAGTCGATCCACCGGCACTGTATCCGAGATTTCCTGCACCAGTCGGGTGCCTTCGGGATTGCCGCCCACGTAAACAGCGTAGATGCCCGCGCTGCGTCCTACGAAAGCCAGCTCCGCCGAATACGGTCGAGCGCATCCGTTGGGGCATCCGGTCATGCGAACAACCGGCGCCTTCTCGGCGAGGCCGTGTTTATCGAGGCTTCCCTGAATGTCTTTTAGTAGATCGGGAAGGAATCGCTCGGCTTCGGTAAGCGCCAGACCACAGGTGGGCAGGGCCGGACAGGCCAGCGCACGACTATAAACGCTGCCGCGGGGCGAAATGGCCAGATCCTTAGATTTGAAGATTGCTTCGAATGCCTCTTTGCTATCGGAAGGAAGGCCCATGAGCACCAGATCCTGGTCCGGGGTGATGGTCACATCGGGCTGAAACGTTTCTACCGCTTCGCGAATAGCGCTTTTTAGAGGACCGTTGCTTCCATCGATGATGCGACCGGAAAGTATATGCAATC
>JAGRNC010000084.1 GCA_020440935.1 Leptospiraceae bacterium
TTCTTCCCGTACAGTTGCTCTTTGTGAATCTGGCCACCGATTCTTTGCCCGCTATCGCCATGGCCTTCGAAAAGGGAGAGCCGAAAGTAATGAGTCAGAAACCAAAGCCTGCCGATGCCTCCATATTCGATCGCGCGCTTTCCCTTTCTGTAAGCCTGGATGGACTGTTCATGGCCGCCATGATCGTGATCGCTTTTTCGCTGGGTTTTTCTTATAACATTGAGACCGCCCGCACCATGGGCTTTGCCACTCTGGTGCTCTGCCGGTTGTTTCATGGTTTCAATTTAAGAACTGGATCTTCTTTGTTGCGCAGCGCTCCGCTCTCCAATCCGTTCATGATATTGGGAGTAATGATCGGCATTTCTATGCTGATGGCCGTTCTATACGTACCCTGGCTGGCCGAGATTTTCGGTTCCGTGGCCCCCGGTCTGGAGCAAATGAAATGGGTAATCGGATTGTCGATGGCGCCTACTGTTTTTGCAGAGCTGCGAAAGCTGTTACAAGAACCTCGCCAGGCTCTATAGGAAGCGCAGTAGCCGGTCCACCCTCCGCTAAGCGCAATGTATGTTGCGCCCCCGGTTGGTTTACTTTCCGTCGATTTCGAAAACTCGAGCGGACCCGGTACCTGCGATGTTCAGGTTGGTCAGCGATTCCAGCGCTACGCCGGCCGTATCAACGGTGGAAAAACAGCCAAAGAAGAGGTTCTGCAGCCGTGCATCTTTTACTTCGGTGCGGAAGATGGACTGATGCAATGCGCCGCTACTGCTTACGCTTTTGCATTTTAATGTCCTGAGCTTTTGCATTTCCGGGCGGCTCTCCAGGATTCCCTGTAGTTCTCGTGCACGATCTTCGCTGAAGGTTCCCACTTTGATGATAAACGAGCCTTCCTGGGCAGTGCTTTCAGATGGACGATTCGCAAAGCTACTTAAAGTCTCGGAGTCCGGCTTCTGGGAAGGCGAACTATTGGACATTTCGGATTGGCCGTCGGGGTATTTTACCAGCGATTGTTCGAAGTTACGAAATTGCCCCAGTTTAAGCCCCGCAAATAATCCCGCCGCAAAAATGAGCAGGGCAGCCGCCAGTCCATAGCCCATCATTCGTCCGGAAGCGCCGCTCGATGACGCAGATACAGGTTTGGAGGCCTGTTCCGGTCGGAAGCTTCCTGGGGCCGGAGTGGCCGGCGGTCTCGCTTTGATTTTGCGGGAAAAGTCTACGCTCTGTAGCTCTACCATGTCTGGTAGAATTATCGGTAGGAGACAAAATCCGGACCAAAAAAAATGAAATGGGCTGGAATTCGCCCAACTCCAGAAAGCATCGGTCTTGCTGGCTGAGCGGATTCGCCCCGCTCTCGGCCCCAACTTTAATTGCTGGCCGACCTGAATTGTCGGATGGCCCGGGATCGTCCAATGATCCGGAAGCGATACTGACTACTGGCGGAACCAGCCTTAACCGAACTCGCGGATTACTCGCTCAAATATGTCCAGACCTTCAGCCGCTGAATCGAGACTCAGGTTTAAAGGAGGCATGATGCGAATAACATGACCGGCGGTGCAGTTTATCAGGAGCTTCTCTTCCCTGCAGCGACGAACTACATCCGGGCCATGATCGGTAAGTTCCACGCCGATGTGCAACCCAATGCCGCGTACATCTTTTACAATATTGCTGGATTGTTCCAGAAGTCTGAGCCTTCGAAAAAAGTAGTCCGATAACCCTTCCACGTTTTTCAGTAGTTCGCGACCAACGATAATACGCAATGTCTCGTAGGCAACCCTCGCCACTACGTGGTTTCCGCCAAAGGTGGTGCCATGCATTCCCGGTTCTAAAAGATGCGTGAAGTCATCGGCCACAATCATGGCGCCGATGGGCATTCCGCCTCCCAACGCCTTGGCCAGGGTCATCGCATCGGGTCGAATACCATAGTGCTCGTAAGCGAATAGTTTCCCTGTGCGTCCTATGCCGGTCTGGATTTCGTCGAGGATCAATAGCGCATTGTTTGCAGTGGTAAGCTCGCGAGCTCGTACCACGAAATCCTTGTCCATGGGTCGGATTCCGCCTTCGCCCTGAACCAATTCCATAATAAATCCGGCCACTCTGCCGGAGTACTGATCGAATGCGCTTTCCAGGGCCTCGATGTCGTTCGCCGGAATGTGGACCGTGCCGGGGATTAGAGGTCCAAAGCCCTTTCGGATTTTTTCCTGGCCAGTCATGGCCATGGCCCCAGTAGTGCGGCCATGAAAGCTATTCTCCAGGGAGATAATTACACAATCGCCCGACAGGGATTCGCCGTTTCGGCGGGCCAATTTGAAAGCCGCTTCGTTTGCTTCGGTGCCGGAATTACAGAGGAAGACTTTTCCGGGAAAGCTATGCTCGATCAGGGCTTCCCCCAGAAGCGCCTGTTCCTGATTGTAGAAGAGGTTGGAAGTATGGATAATTCGATCGGCCTGATCTCGAATGGCTTCGATCAGGTCAGCCTCTCCATGACCAAGATTGGTTACCGAAATGCCGCACAGAAAGTCCAGGTATGCGTTGTTTTCTGAATCGTAAAGATACTCCCCCTGTCCAAAATAGAAGGCCACCGGAGCGCGACGGTAGGTGCCCATAAGGTACTTATCCGATTTTTCCTGAATCTCTTCGAAGCTTAACGGTTTGGTAAAATCCGATTCTTGCTGTTCTACTTCTTCTGCGCTCATTGGTTTCTCCGAACAGGTCTGTGTTCTGGTACGATACGACGGATCTCCCCGTAATCCGTACTGCGAACTACTACCGACATGGATCGAGGCCTCTGGGAGTCAACGATTCTCGTCGACCAGGGCTTCCGAGGAGGGCGATACCTGACGGAAGTTAGCGGGTCAAACCGGTGCGAGCAAAGAACAGCCCCGAGATGCTCACAAGTTCGTTTTCCAGCTCGGCTCTTGCCTTGTTCAATTCTTCCAGACTCTGGGGCTGATCGGGGTTCTTCAGACTGGCATACAGCTTCACTTTTGGCTCGGTGCCCGAAGGCCGGATGGTCAACTTTCCTTCTGGTTCTAGAAGAAGTTGAATAACATTGGATGGCGGTAGATCGCCAAAAAAGGCAGGGTCCGGTTTCTTGTTTACGGTTTGCTTTTGAAAATCGCGCACTTCAACGACTTTGCGTTTTTCTAGCTCCATGCCCACAAGGTCGTTTTCGCGCAGGGAATCGATGATCTGTTGCATTCGACTCTGGCCATCGCTTCCTTTCATAGTTACCGATTTCAAATCTTCCAGGTAAAGACCATATTTCAGATAGATCTGGTTGAGGTAGGTTTCCAGGTCTCCCATTTGTTGAATGATCTGACACAGCACCAGCGCGGAGGCCAGGGAATCTTTATCGCGAACAAAGTCTACCGGTAGATAGCCGTAGGATTCTTCGCCGCCAAACAAGAATACATCTTTGCCCTTAGAAAAACCGCCGGTGCCATTCTCCAGATCTCGCATCTGTTCGGCGATGTATTTGAAGCCAGTGAGCACATCCTTGATTCGAATACCGTTCTTCTCCGCGATGATTTTTTGCAGATCGGTGGTAACGATGGTCTTAAATACCCAGTAATTCTTATCTGTTTTCTGTGGCGCATTTTCGCACAAGAATGCGCACATGATGCTTCCGAGCTGGTTTCCGTTGAGTAGAAGATATCTATGTCCGGTGCGAATGCCAGCCCCCAGGCGGTCTGCATCCGGATCCGTTGCTAAAAATAGTTCTGCGTTGTGTTTTCTTGCCGTTTCTTCCGCGAGGCGCATCGCCTCTGGCTCTTCTGGATTGGGTAGTTCTACCGTAGGAAACTCGCCATTAGGCTCCATTTGTTCGGGCACCCCGATAACCTGATAGCCGTACTTTTCCAGAAGGCCCGGCAACCAGGGGCCCCCCGTGCCGTGGAGAGGGGAATACACGATTTTGAATTTTGCATCTACATGTTTTGCCAGGCCGCGTTTCTGAAATTCAGAATAGTAGGATTCTTTTATCTCGGGTCCAATCCATTGCACGTATTGCTGGTAATCTGGGGAGTTTTCGTCGCGGAATGGTAGATCCCAGTCCGTAATCTCTTCGATTAGATGCTCCAATCGGGTTTGCGCCTCTCCGGTGAATTGCGATCCGTCATCCAGATAGACTTTAAACCCATTGTATTCGGGAGGATTATGGCTGGCGGTCAGTACCGCCCCGCCAGCGGCGCCGAGGTGCCGAATGGCATAGGAAAGAATGGGAGTTGGTGTAACACCACGAAACAGAAATGCCTTGATTTGCAGGCTCGCTGCCAGGCCGGCCACAAGGCTGGCAAACTCGGGACTCATTCTTCTGGAATCGTGGGCAATGACAATCGATGGGTTATGGTAGGTCTCCTTTATATAGCGAACAAAGCCCAGAGCCGCTCGGCCCACGGTCCACTGATTCAGGCGGCCCGCGCCAATTCCCAGAACTCCACGCATTCCGCCGGTACCAAAGGATAGCTTTCCGGAGAATGCTTCGGTTTCTTCGTTTCGAATTCCTGCTTTAAAATCTACAAATACTCGGGCAGCGGCTTCGCGTATTTCCAGGGGAAAGGCTGGGCCGGCCCAGTCCAGAATCCGTGCTTTAATTAGATGGTCCTTTTCGTTTGCCATGGTGGTTTCTCAGTGTAATAAGAAAGGAAGAATTCCTGTCATAAACAATTTTCCAGCGTTTGGGGCAAGTATTTCAATTGCCTGCCTATTCGGCTGCTGGAAATTCAGGTATGGCCATCCACCCCACTGCCATTGTTGATCCCGGCGCCGAAATCCACGAAAGCGTTGAAATCGGACCATATACTGTCATCGACGGAAATGTCAAAATCGGCGAAGGCTGTCGAATCAGTTCCCATGTGCGAATTTATGCGCATACCACCCTGGGAAAAAACAATCGGATTGATGCGCATGCAATTCTTGGCGCCGACGGACAAGATCTTGGATTTGATTCCTCCCAGCCTACCGGACTGGTCATAGGCGATAACAATACATTTCGCGAACAGACAAACATCCACAGAGCCACAAAGCTGGATCATCCGACGATGATCGGAGACAATAACTACATAATGGGGAATTTCCACGTTGGCCATGACTGCATTGTAGGAAACGACAATATCCTGGTCCACGGATCGGTGCTGGCCGGCCATGTACATATTGGAAATAAGGTGCTGGTCTCCGGACTTGTGGCTATTCACCAATTTTGCAACATTGGCGACTATGCGATGGTGGCTGGTTGCGCTAAGATCGTAAAGGATGTGCCTCCCTTTGCTACCGCAGATGGAAATCCGGCTACGATCATCGGACAGAACGTAGTGGGCATGAAGCGAGCCGGCACTTCGCCAGATGTGCGCAAGCAGATCAAAGCGGCATACGACGTAATCTATCATCAAAAGAAAAACACCTCGCAAGCGCTGCAGACTCTAAAGGAGCAGGGGAGCCAACCTCCGGAGGTTCAATTAATCATTGAATTTTTCGAAAACAGCAAGCGAGGTGTTACCGACCATCGATGACCAAATGACTTTCCGTCCGGGTCATCCATTCGTAATGTAAAACTAGCTATCGGGAGTGAAAAATGAGCGAAGAAAACATGAATGAAGCCGGCGCTACCGGCGGCAATGCAGAGAAACTCAAGCAGGGCTATGAGCAAATCAAAGGCCAGGCACAGAAAGCTCGCGCCCGGGCTCAGGAAACCTACGATCAGGCTCGAGCGCGCGCGGCCGTTTATGGCGAAGGAGCGCAGGAGTTCGTAGATGCGGCCGGCGAGTATGTAAAAGAAAATCCGGAACGATCCACTTTGATTGCTGGAGTTACTGGTCTGGGTTTTGGCCTACTACTTGGCCTGTTGATTGGTCGTAAGAATTAATGAGTTCTGCGAATCGGGGATCCTCCGGTCGATTTGACCGGGAGGATCCAGCAGATGGATCCAAATTTCCGCTCCTGCGCACACTGGCCGAAAACGTTACTTCCTACTTTCTAGATCGATCGGCTTACCTTCGGTCGATGCGGGAGTATCTGGCCTATCAAGTAGAGTATCGTTCCGGAAAAATGATGGGCGGAACGATCTTTCTGTTACTGGGCGCCTTCTTTTTAATAGGTGCGAGCTTTGCTCTGATGGGTTCTTTATACCAGCTATTGCTGGATTATACGGCCAACGCGGCTCTGTCGGCGTTTATCATTGGCTGGATATGTGTTTTCATTGGTTTTTTGTTTCTACTTATTTCACGAAAGAGTTATAAAGGCATTGCTCGATCCATCAGTTACCAGGAATGGAAAAATAGGAAAGAGCATAGAAGATCTTGAGGAATTGGTCCGATAATGTAACACGGGGAAGACTGTATTGGATACATTCTATACATACTGTCGTTTGCTTGGAGTTCGACCGGGGGATTCGGCCGATTCGGTAAAACAGGCATTCCGACAACGAATCAAAGAATGTCATCCAGATAGAAAAGGAAACGAAGATCAAGCCCGAATGCTCATCGAAGCGTACGAGGCTTTGAAGACCGGAGTGCCGATCATGGAGGTTTCTCCGGGAGGCGCACGGATTTATCGACGCGCTACCAATCCAAACACGACCCAGACCCGACCGTCAGACTATGAAGCTATCCGCCGGGCCGCCGAATTTGGAGCCCGCGGGCAAAGTGCTTCCAGTCAGGGTCGCTATGCTACCGCAAACGATCCAGGCCAAACAGCCGCCTATCGTGCTGGCCAGGAGCTATTCCGATCGGTCATGGGCGGAACGGCAGAGCCAGCAGGCATCGCCGCCGTACTACGTCGCTCCGCCGTTCAGACCAGGCCTGCGGACGTGCCGGGAATTGAATTCTTTAAGCGCGCCGAATCCCAGTTGGAGCAAACCATCCGTCGATTCGAAGGACAGAAAACTCGGAGCCGAAAGTACTGGGCCAGAGACTATATATCTGGCATCGTCAAAGTACAAATACTGTATCGCGACATTGTAAGTCGTTACCCAATGCTCGCCAGTCGGGCCCGCGAGAGGCTACAAAACCTGGAGCAACTTGTTCTTGAATTGCGGCCCATGGCCCGCTGATCGATCCTTAATCCGGGCTGTTCGAGAATCTTTCGGCTTCGATTTAACTCACTAATGTAGTATGGTTTCATCGCTTCGATCGCGGACTGAACCTGCGATGGCGATGGCTGCAAAGAAGATCGTTATATCTTTAATCAAATATTGTCCTTCCACGGTAGGCGCCATGGGAAATTCGATCCAGCATACGTCCGGAAGCATGGCCAGGGCCAGGATCGATCCAGGCATACGAATCATCAGTAGTACGATGGCCGCTCGGCTTAGCGGACGAAAAAGGAAACAGACTCCGATGGTGATTTCCAGCGCCCCCAGAAATGGAATAATCTCCGCCGGATCTCCCCAGTAGATCGTATGAGCGATAATCGATGTCGTCGTTTTATGACCTGCCGTCTTTAATGCGCCAAACCACAGAAACAGTAATCCCAGAGATATGCGGTGCGCATAATGCCCATATTTCTTGAAGAGCTTCGAAATGCGATGATCAAAGTGGTCGATTCTTTCCTTCATTCGCGTTCATTATCAATCCAGCGCCGGACCAGGCGATGGCAGGAATTTAGTTTCCCTGGATTGCATTCCTGAAGTCAAAGGTAAAGGAGCCGCTTTCCAACGGAAGCTCAAAGTACACCATATCCAGGGATCGGTCTTCCCGCGTGGCATCCACCGATTGCGCAGAAACCATCTGTGTTCCGGAAAGCATGTGGCGAAACACTCCGGGAAGTCGAAGTTGGAAGTTTCGGTACGGGGGCATGTAATCGCCCGGTATCACTTCGATCTGCACCGAAAGCTGTCCGTTACGCGCCTGCTGCCCTCGTACGCGCACTTCGGTAGGAGTCTGATCAGCCGTAATTCCATCGTCGAGAAATACGGATCCCTGTATGGACTCGGCCGGGTAAAGCTCGAGATGCAGCCCGGCGCGGACGCTCTCTTCCGCATTGCGGCGGGCGGGGCAAGTTGGCAACATTGCGCCGCCACGAACAAAGAGCGGATAGAAGCCAGGCCGCGTATCTAGATAATGGGTCTGGCCGCCCACGAAGCGGCGTCCGGATTCAAATTCGAACCAATCGCCGGAAGGTAGATCCACTTTTCTTTTACGGATTCCTGGAGCCATGACAGGAGCCGCCAGAAGATTGGGGCCGAGCATGAATTGCTCCAGATTCGGATCTTCCATTTCCGGAAACTCGTACCAGATTGGCCGCACCAGCGGTGCACCGGTGAGATGAGCTTCTCGAACCAGAGAGGAAATATAATGCAGCAAGCGATAGCGCCGATTCATATGTTTGCGCGATATCTCCAGCGCTTCTTCGCCAAAACTCCAGGGTTCTTGCGAATAGCTGTAGAGAACGGTATGAACTCTAAAAAAGGGCATTAGCGAACCAAGCTCCATCCAACGCGCAAATAGCTCTCGATTCTTGAATATCTTAACCGCCCCTGTCGTTCCCGGGCCCCGGCAGAAGCCACCTACATCGGCCCCACTGATTGGTACTCCGGTTAGGCCCAGATTCAAAATCATATGCAGGTTGAAGCGCAAGTGATTCCATGTACTGTGGTTATCGCCGGTCCAGACTGCGGCGTACTTCTGGATTCCGCAGGTGGCCGATCGCGTAAGAACGAACGATCGCTGCCCTTTTTTCCAGCGCGCAAATCCATCATTGGTCGCTCTGGCCTCCAGATTACCATATTGATTGCGAAATTTCAGATGCGAATCGGATTGATGACGAATGGGCTGATCCAACGGCTCGCTGGTTTTACCAATCTGCAAGACCGGCTCATTCATATCGTTCCAGATGCCGCTCACTCCTGCATCGAACAAAGTCTTATGATGACTGGCCCACCAGATCCGTGTCTTTTCTTCGGCGAAATCGGGAAACACTGTCGGTCCTGGCCAGACCTTTCCTTGATAGTTTTCGTCCGAATCGATGCGCTTACAATATAGATCCTGCTTTAATCCGTCCAGGTAGACCGAGTAATCTTCGCCGATAAAGACTCCTGGATCTACAATTGCTACCGTGCGAATTCCTTTCTCTGCCAACTTCTTGTTCATTGCCGCCGGATTGGGAAAGCGCTTCTGGTCCCATGTAAATACCCGATAGCGATCCATGTAGTGGATATCCAGATG
>JAGRNC010000848.1 GCA_020440935.1 Leptospiraceae bacterium
GTTCACCAGTCGGCTGATCCGCGTTTTCTAATGTTTCGTAAGCTAGCTCCAGCAGCATTCGCTGCTGCGGATCCATGGACATTGCTTCACGGGGAGAAATGGAAAAGAAATTTGCATCGAAATTGTCAATGTCAGAGAGCCAGCCGGCCCGGTGCCCGATTAGGCTACTTCCACATAGTTCCAACCTCTCTGCATCCGCTTCGTGAATGGCGTCCGTGCCACTTTCCAGAAGTCGTTCGAACTCCCGCAGGTTCGGGGCCCCAGGAAACCGACAGGCCATCCCAACAATCGCCACTTCGCCCAGGCCAGGTCCCGATGGGCTGGTCCGAATGGCGACAACCGTATCGGAACGCTCCGACCGGGAGTTTGAGACTTTCTGGCCGTTCGCATGTAATGGTTGCCCGATTTGTTCTGATAGCGCTCCCGCCAGCGCTCGGACATTGGGATATTCATAGATGAGCGTACTCTCAAGATGCAGGCCCAGCGTTTGTTCCAGAAGTCCCAGAACTCCGATTCCGGCGACGCTATCGACGCCCTGTTGCTGGAAACTCAGGTCCAGAGATATTTCATCCGTTTGCCGATTTAGCTCCCGGGCCAGCAAATCGCGGATGATTTCAATCAGGTCTTCGGATGTAAACGGGCCCGACTGGAAATCGTTGCCAGATGGTTCCTTTTTTCCCGACACCACATCGCTTTGCTCGCTTCCCGCCTCATTTGCAGGTGTGTTCAGGAAACGGGCCAAAACTTTGAATTCGTTTTTTCGGAGCATGGTTCGGGCCGCCAATCGCTGGATCTTACCGCTGCTCGTTCGGGGCAATGCACCCGGATAGATTAGTACGATTTCATGGATTACCAGATCATGGGAGCGAGCGATGGCCTGTTGCATATCTGGTATGATTTTATCGAAGTTAAGATTCCGCGCCGTCCGTTCCACTTCATGTACGACAATGAGTCTTTCGCCTTCCTGAATGTCTTCTGAAAAGGCAGCGCCGCCATCCCTGCGAAGGCAGCTGAAGTTCGCCTGCAACGTATTCTCGATGTCCTGCGGATAGTAATTGCGACCGTTTTGTATGATGACTTCTTTTATGCGGCCCGCTATGTACAGTTCACCCTTCAGTAGAAACGCCAGATCGC
>JAGRNC010000849.1 GCA_020440935.1 Leptospiraceae bacterium
TATATGAACGCTTCGGAAATCAAAACAGCGCTGCAAAAGCTGGCGCAGCAAGAACTTGAGCTTCTATCCGATAAACAACTCGCCACTCTGGACAAAGGACTTCGGACTGCGGAGCAGTCCATTGAGAAGGAAAAACTCTGGAAAACAGTGCAAAACCTGCACAACAAAGGAGTGGCCGGCAACGCTGCTGTGTTTGAGCGATTCAAGAAAGCAAGGGGCCTCCAGAAGCCAAAAAAGAGCGCATCGTTAAAGGAAGTGAATTCCTACATCAAGGAAATGGAATCTTTGATGCAAGAATTCAAGAAAGAGTACGATCGGGAACGCCAGAAGCTAGCAGAAATTGTGCGAAGGCCTCCGGAAGAGGCAGCGGCGACTCTGGCATCCCTACCACCGGATCGCAGGACGATAATGAGCGAAGTGGCCGGCCTAACGAAGCGAACAGCAAAGGGTTCGGCCACGCTCAAGCTAAGCGATAAGCCATCGGCCAACCTCAAGTGGCTCAAGGAGTATCAGAAACAAAAGAGCTTGAATACGATTCTGGATGGCTGAGACGGTCGTGGATAGCCATTCCGTCGATACTTCCATCCTGGAGATTCTGCGAAATTCGCCGGGCTGGCATTCCATAGAGCAAATCGCCGACCGAGGAATTGCTGCCGGCAGGTTCGAAGCAGACCTGAATTTGGCCGAACTCGTCCGGCGAATACGCAAACTCGTCCACAGAAAACAAAGCGAAATCACCACTCGAAAGGATGGCAGCATTCGAGTGTATTGCCACACACCGGCAGCGCCCATGGCCATCGTAAATGAGCGGGAACTGGATGGACCACTGGTAGAATTTCTGCAACAGCGACTGGGCGTCCAGGCGCAACCGATTCAGCATCCCGGTGGACAACGAAAGGAAACGGGAAGCAATCGATGGCGCTACCCGGACCTGGTTGGATTCAGCAACTATAACGGCCTCAGCGAACCTGTGCGACATCTGGCCAGCAGTACCGGCGCAGGATTTCTGGAGCTGTACAGCTTTGAGGTCAAGATTCGCCTGGAGACCATCGCCGAAGTGCGGCAGGCTTTCTTCGAATGTCTTGGCAATTCCGGATGGGCCAACCAGCGTTACGTGGTGGCCGCAAATATAAC
>JAGRNC010000850.1 GCA_020440935.1 Leptospiraceae bacterium
CACAATGGCAAAGTCGAAGACATTCCAGGGATCATTGAAGAAATTCTGAGGCTTGGGCCAGCGCGCCACCAGCTTTACCACAATCTCCACGACGAATATTCCTAGAATGATCTTGTCCAATAAATGAAGAGTGTGGCCGTAGGAAGCGATCATGGAGGGGTACGTTTCCAGACCTACGAGCAAGGCGGTAAGTAGAATTACCGCAGTAATGAAATTCTGAAAAATCGACGATTCGCTAACTGTCCTCGAAAATTGAACCATGGCGGTTCGTATATTGAGTTGCAGTAAAAGCAACTACTTTTTAGACTAGCCCGTCGATTTGCTCTTCGCATGGAACAAATCGCAGACCATTCCGGAGGAAACTACGATGCAGGGTAAGAAGAAGTTCGCAATACTTCCGTTAATCCTATTTCTGGCAATTGCCGCCTTTAAGTACTTTTCGGCCGATACCTGGACAAACCCGGAAACCGGCGAAGAAATCAAGATCGGTCTATCCGAAGATCAGGAAGAAGCCCTGGGGCTGCAAAGCTATCGTCAGGTACTGTCCGAATCGCAGGTCCTTACCCAGGGCCCCGAGGTAGAAATGGTGCGCCGTGTGGTGCAGCGATTGGTGCCAGCCACGCGCGATGGCGGGGATGACTTTGAATGGGAAGTGAACGTAGTTCAAAATCCTCAGGTAAATGCATTCTGCCTGCCTGGCGGAAAGATTGTGGTCTATACTGGAATACTGCCTGTGGCGGCAAACGAAGCCGGACTTGCCACGGTTCTGGGCCATGAAATGGCGCATGCAACCATGCGTCATGGAGCGCAGAGATTATTTCAGACCGATCTATACAACACAGTCATGCAGGGTGCAAACGCATCTATGGCAGATATGGATGTGGCTACTCGCGAGAAGGTGATCGGCCTGCTTGGCGCCGGGGCAAAATTTGGTGTGCTCCTTCCATTCAGCAGAGAACATGAAAGCGAAGCCGATCATATTGGCCTTTTGTACATGGCCCGGGCCGGTTATGATCCCGAGGAAAGCGTCGCCTTCTGGCAGCGAATGGCCGAACAAAGCGGCGGCGGCGGTCCTGAATTCTCATCCACTCACCCTTCGCATTCCACGCGAATTGCAG
>JAGRNC010000851.1 GCA_020440935.1 Leptospiraceae bacterium
TAGCTTACCCTGCCCTGGGCGACGGCGGCTCAGCTGTCGCTGGATTCTTTTTGCGTCGAATCGAATTCCTGCGGGGCATCCATCCACAATAACGCCAACACCGGCGCCATGGGACTCCCCGAATGTGCTGATTTTATACAGTGTACCTGTGGAAGAAGACACAGATGCAGTCTGGGATTCCAGCCCCGGCTGGCAAGTCTGTTTAGAAACGGGCACTACCGCCCATGGTTGGCATAAGGCCGGAGGATCGCTATCAGCCGCAGTGAGTCACTACGGCTGTGGGTTCTGTTGGTCGGGACTGGGGTTTTCTGAGGATGGTAATCGTTCGGCCACGGCATCCATCATTAAGGTAGTAATCAAAGCGGCGCGGTCCCTGGGGAGCTTGGTAAGCAAGAATGGAACAATGGACTGTTCTCCGTTTGCCTGGGCATTCTTTTCCATTTGAACAAATACATCGACTACGTCCACATTGCTCCAGCCCTGGACAATGGCCACCGCATCGTTGGGAGGCATGGCGCCCAGGCGTTCGGCCATCTGCTTGATCTTTTTATCTCGGCTTTCGCGGGCTTTCGTTTCGCGTTCAAGCTGCGCGCGGGCTTCCTTAAGACCTTCCCGGGCTTCTTCCAACTTTTGTTGCTGCTGCTCCAGCTGATCTTTCTGACCAGTGAGCTTCGCTTCCATTTCTTTGAGTTCTAATTCCTTTTCTTTTAAACGTTCTTGCTCTTTTTCCAGCGCTTCTTTGTCTATCAATGTCTGACTGTCTTCTGTTAAAGGAACCTGCGGAGGATCGGAGGCTAGAAAGGGTAACTTTTCCTCCAGGCGGATTACGCCCCAGGTATCCAGCAGATATAGAAAAACTCCGGCGGTAAAAAGGATAACCAGCGTAAGGTAGGCTATTCGAACCTTTGCAGAAAATCGACTCATTTAATCATCCTCGTAACTTCGATCCCTGGACTCCACGCCTTCGTCCACCGGCAGTCCCATCTGTCGGTAATATTCCTTCATTTCTTCTTCCTGCCTGGCCTTTAAGTCCTGCGAGGCTTCCTCGATCCGATCCTGATCTTCCATCTCTCGCTTCTGGCTTTCGGCTTGTTCGGTGAACAAGCTTGCGCGAAA
>JAGRNC010000852.1 GCA_020440935.1 Leptospiraceae bacterium
AGATACCCTTTTACCTGCACCAGTGTGCGATCCATGGTGGAACCAAAGGTTTCTAAAATTTGCCGCACCTCCGAAATCGATCCTGATCCGGCAAACTCGGAGAATTTCTTTTCCGCCGTGCCCCCTTGTTGATCGAGAAGCTTTCCGATCCAGTTTCCGGCGCCTTCCAGAAGATTGTCGGTAAATGGCAGTGCGATTTCAGCTCCCGCATAGTAGACCGCCATTTCCTGACCTGCCCGAGTTTCAAAGAATCGCTGTACTTTTTCAGGTATGGAGCCAGGGAACAGATCGCCAATTAGATAGGCGATAGTCATGGCTTTAATGCCTGCATCGGCGGCCTGCTGGGGATCGGCTTCGAATGTGCGGATACCTTCTTTCTTCTTTATATGATCGTATGCGTTCTTGATTCCTGTAAATACTCCCAATCCTCCGTCTGCAAGGTCCACGGCGCTGGCTACCTTGACCGCGCGCACCATGTCATCGCCTTTTGCGAATTGCTTGGCCTTCTCTATGGTCGCCGCCGAAGCCGACTCATCCAGCCGCTTCACAGCTCCTTCCACCGAAAAGTAGTAATCAAAATCGGGAGAGAAAGGGAATGTATTGCAAATTAAGCGGCAAACCTTAACGCTTAGATCGTCCTCTTTGTACTGAACCAGAGTATCATCGATCTTGTTGTCCGAGACTTTGTATTTGGATTGAATCTCTGCGCGTAGAAGATCGCCTTTTTGTTCGCTCAATTCGCCGCGGGCTTCCAGGATCAGTAAATATTCCTTTCTGGAAATCAATGCGTGGATAATGGGGATGATCCATGCGGCGGCCACCAGACCCAGGATGGGCCACATCATGCTATCCGGACGTTCGGCGCCGCTTTCCTGACCCGGATACGGCTGCTCCATTAAATAGAACATTCCCACAACCAGAGCCAGGTATACAGCAGCAGCCAGAAACCATTTGATCTTTCTAGAACGGAGGGATTGATACAGAAATGCAAGCCAACCGGTAAAGCCCATGGGCACAAGGGTCAGTAAAATATGCCAGGATTGTAGTAACTCCCATCCGGTTCCTTTTTTCGTTATTGCCATTGCACCCTCCCGATTTGCAGATCAG
>JAGRNC010000853.1 GCA_020440935.1 Leptospiraceae bacterium
TCGCAATCCGATTTGCAGAGAATTGCTTTTCTGGACCAGTTTTGAGGGCAGCGGCGCTCCAAAATAATAAATGAAAGGCGGCGGAGCGGCTCCAATGACTGGCGCAGTGTTCGCGTAGTAATCTCCATTTTCCAGAAAGAAGTTCTCTTGTTGTCCTCTTATGCTTACAGAGACATCCAGGGATTCTGCCAGCGGAATATAAATCCCCAGCTCTTCTGCGTATCCTTCTTTTCTAAAAGTGTATCTGCCTCCTCGAAGGCCCAGACCGAGGATGACACCGGCGCTGAATCGTTCAATGGTCAGATCCAGATTTCCGCGGGCATACACAACATCCGCAGAAAGATAAACCTCAATGCCGTTTTGCGCAAGGTATCGAAATTTTAGTCCGGCAGAATACGAAGGCCAGAATCCCCTTAGCTGATTGTGTTCGTTCGCAGTATACAGCCCATTCAACGCATTTGTGATGCCAAAAAAGTTTCCCTCGGCTGTCATCGAGTAGCTTTCGAATCCGTAACCGATGGTTGGTTCAATCCGTAAGCCCGATTGCGAACTCTGAAAGCCATAACCTACTGAGGTCAGTCCATAGAATCGCCAGTAATTGTGGAAGTCGAAGTAGCCGGTGCCTGCTTTTGTAAATGCAGTCCCGGGGTCTACAAAGTCCGTTGCGAATTCGGCCTGGTCCTGCTCGTGTCGTAACCAGTAACCGTTTCCCCTGATTCGCAGAAAGAATCGGCGGTAAAAGTCAATTTGATAACCGGAGTCTGCGAATATCGGCATTCCGCCCATTTGAGTATATTCGCCAAGCTGCGCAACACTGGCCGTACCGGAGAGGCTGAAATTTCGGACTTTGTTCATAAGCGCGAGCCCGAATTCCTCGGTTGCAGATGGGCCGATTTGTGCCCAGATGAATGATCGAGAGTAGCGAGCCGGTTCGCCAGGAGATTCCGGCGCCGATGGTTCCGGCGATTGTTCCTCGGCCGGAGCAGGTTCCTCATTGTTTGTGGTTGGCTCCGTTTCCGGCGGCGGTGTATTTGCCCGCCGTTCCTCTCTCATCTCCGCCTTTCGTTCTTCCGAAGCCTGACGGTATTCGGGCCCAACGAAGAGGA
>JAGRNC010000854.1 GCA_020440935.1 Leptospiraceae bacterium
TTCACAGATCGAGACCTTTGTGCTTCTACCGAGCATACTGCTGGTATGCTCCGCAGCCTATGCATTCTTCTTTTTGCCCAGATCCATGCCCCGGAAAGTGATGATTATCATCGCCTTTGCGCTACTGTATTTTCTATTCTTCTTTTCGATCTACGTTTACCCGGTGGGCGACAAGGAAACCTATCTTGCCATTATTTTTGTATTGCTGGCCATGGCTTCGGCCATAGTGTTCTTCGACCGGCGATTCGTATTCGATACATTTCTGGTGCTGGCTGGAATTCGATTTCTGATCATATACTTCGAAGTATTTGAAGACCTGGCCACTACGGGAATTGGATTGATCCTCGCCGGTCTGGTAATAATCGGCGGCGTAGTCCTTTACGCGAAAACACGAAGCCGAATCCAGGGATTCCTTTCGGAGAAATTGAAATGAAAACCAAGTTACTCATTGCTGCTCTAATTTTTCCCATTGTTGCTTTAATGATTCTGGTGGGCATCCGTGCGTACAAGGCTCGTTCCGGCTACGAAATGCAGTTTCACGTTCAGGGCTACGATCCACGAGACATCCTGGCCGGGCACTTTGTTACCTACTCCATTGATTATGGAATCGAAGAAAATTGCGGCTCCTTCCTGCGAACCGATGAAGCGATTTCGGACAAAGCGAAATCGAACCAGGAATTGTGCCTTTGCTTTCCCGATGCGCCAGCCAAGGATAACGCTTACTGGCAGATGGATTGCGCCACAGCGGCATCCGAATGCCCGGTGCATATTAAAGGAACTTGTAGATACAGTCGATTCGAAGCAGGAATCGAGAAATTCTTTGTGCCCGAAGACCAGGCAGATGCGTATGACGACATCGTCCGCAAGCAGGGAGCGACCCTGATTGTAAAAATTGATGCAAATGGAAATGCGGCCATCTCTGATTTGAAACTGCCAATGACGATCGAAGAGTGGAATGCCGCACAGAAAAAGCCGCAGTGATTTGCGGGCTCCGGGCATTTAGTGAGCCGTTTTCCGGAGCTCTGGAAATTCGGTTCAGAATGCCAATCCGAAAATGGCGAATTCGTGGTGCGATAAATATAAAGGTCAATACCGACTCCG
>JAGRNC010000855.1 GCA_020440935.1 Leptospiraceae bacterium
TGTGGTGCACGGAAATCCGTGGCAGTTCAGCTATGCCTGGCCAGTGGGCGTGCTTCTGGGTTACATCGCCTGGTACACAAATTTTTCCTGGGCCACAATCTGGATCCATGGCATTACCAATTTAATTGCTCTGGCCGTGCTGATGCAGTTGCCGGGCATTCCAGAAGAGTCTCCCCCCGGACAGTTCGATCCGCCTGCCTTCTTGATTGGCGGAACGATAGCATTAATCATGGGAATACTGCTATTTTTCGCTTCCATGAAAAGACCCGAGTCTGCTTTCCAATCGGCCGGTATTCAGGATGCAAATCATTCTGGGCCAGACAATGGAGGGGAGGACGCGAGCCAGTGATCTTTTCCAGCGGACTATTTGTATTCTTCTTTGCCCTGGTATTTCTGGTTCAGTGGTACATTATTGGAAAAATACGCAACGCAGAACTACGCAAGCGGACCTTGCATATCTTCCTGCTCATTGTTTCCTACATCTTCTACATGACCTGGGACTGGCGATTCGGCTTCCTGATCCTATTTTCCACCGCGGTCGATTTCGTTGCTGGCCTGTACATACAGCGCGAGCATGACTCGGAATCCGAGGCTGCACAAAAAAAAGCCCGGCTTGCATTGATCATCAGCCTGGGAGTGAATCTTGGCTCGCTGGGAATTTTTAAATACTTTCACTTCTTTGCGGATTCTTTCATCGCATTGTTTGCGGCGATTGATCCCTCTTTCGCTGCGCGAAATCACGATCTGCTCTTTCGAGTAATCCTGCCTGTGGGGATTAGTTTCTTCACATTTCAATCCATGAGCTACACCATCGATGTGTACCGTCGCATTATCCCTGCGGAAAAATCATTGATCCGATTCGCATTATTTGTATCTTTCTTTCCGCAACTGGTGGCAGGTCCGATTGTAACGGCGCGGGAATTTCTTCCGCAGCTACAAAGGTTTCCATCGGTGGATTCGAGCGATTTACGCCAAGGTTGTCAGATATTTCTGCTCGGCTTCATCAAGAAATCGGTACTCGCCGATCATGTAGCTCCCTTTGTGGACATGGTGCATGGCGATCCCCTATCCTACGGATTCTTCCACCA
>JAGRNC010000856.1 GCA_020440935.1 Leptospiraceae bacterium
ATGGCTTGCCTCGCTATCCAGGGTATGCGCCAGGTGATCGCGTTCTGTTTCCAGTTCATCGATTACGGTGCGAATAGCCGCGACAGCACCGGAAAGCTCTTCCAATTCTTTGCGCAGAGTTACGAGTTCTGCATCAACGTTTGATGTGCGGGATGCCTGATCGTTGGTCTTTTCGCGCATGGAGCTGGCCACTCCCTGAATCTCCAGCGTAGCCTTTTGAATATCCGAGAAAAATCCCTGCTGTCGATGAATCAGGCTGTGAATTTCTTCGGTGCGAGTCTGCATGTGCTCGGAGCGTTCATGGATTCGCTGCATAATGCTGCCCATGTTTCGCACAAGCTCGGAGCCTTCCATAGTCTGATCGTGACTTCTACGGATTAGATCTTCGATTTCGCTAGCATGCCTGCTGGACATATCCGCCAATTTGCCTACTTCCGATGCAACTACCGAAAATCCACGGCCCTCTTCGCCCGCCCGGGCCGCTTCAATGGCAGCATTTAGAGCAAGAAGGTTGGTACGTTCGGCGATTTCATTAATGATGTCCAGGATTTCAAAGATTCGATGCGAGCTTTCTTGAATCCCCTGCATTCCCGTAAGAGTTTTTTGCAGAGTGACCTCTCCATCCTCCAGAAGGTTGATGATCTGTTGCGATCCGGTCATATTCATTTCGGAATTACGAACGATCTCTTCCATCTTCGAACGGAACTTAAGTACCAGATCAGTGTTTGACTGGCAAATCTCATCCTGCCTGCCCGCGCCCGCAGCCATTTCCTGCATCTGCTCGGTAATGCTTCGCATGGTGGACGATGTAGTCTGCACCGCTTCTTGCTGATGCAGGCCGGTGGCTTCCAGAGTTTGCAGGCTCAGCCGCAAATCGGAAATATTCTGTGCCAGGTTCTCTGTGGTGGAACGCGCCGTACGCACCAGACTGGAAAGCAAAGCAAATCGCCGATTGCTTTCCTCTCTCTCCGAGCTCACTTTGAATATCATATCCCGAACCATGCGAGTGGACATGGATAGCGCCACCGACAAACCCAGCATAAATACGGAGGAAATGGCCCAGTCAATAGGGCTGATCATACC
>JAGRNC010000857.1 GCA_020440935.1 Leptospiraceae bacterium
TCGATCTGAAATATAATAAGATTGCCTCTGCAATGATCGTGGATGAGGATTTGCTTCAGATGGTTGCATCGGAAGGTCGTCATACTTTTATCTCTACAGGAATGAGCACAATGGCAGACATTGCGAAGGCTGTTGAGATATTTCGGAGCGCCAAATGTCCCTTTGAATTGATGCATACGGTATCTACCTATCCGATGAAAGATGAAGATGCGAACCTGAATGTGATCAGAACGCTTCGGGATCATTTCAAATGCAACGTCGGCTACAGTGGTCATGAAACGGGCCTTGCGGTTTCGTATGCTGCGGCTGCTCTTGGGGTCACTTCTCTGGAGCGTCATATCACTTTAAATCGTGCGATGTATGGATCGGACCAGGCTGCCTCTGTGGAACCTGCTGGTTTTCACCAGCTTGTGGGTGCAGTTCGAAAGATCGAGAAAGCCATGGGCAATGGAGAGAAGCGAATTATAGAAGCGGAGGTCCCCATCGCTCGTAAGCTCAGAGAGCACCTGGGCTGGGAATCGGATAAGTAATACCTGCATTCGCGGAGAAATCCGACCTAAGTATTTTACACTGAGACCTACCGGTAGCGGACTCCGAAAAAGGGGAAGACTATGGATACAATCAAAAAGAGCTTCGAAGAATCTATAAAGGTCAAGCAAGAGATCCTGGATGGAGACTGCCTCAATTCCATCGCCCGGATGGGGAAGGTGATTTGCGAATCCATTCGCGGAGGTGGCAAGCTGCTTCTTTGCGGAAATGGCGGTTCCGCCGCGGATGCACAGCATCTGGCCGCCGAACTTCTAGTTCGACTACGGCCTATGAATAATCGACAGGCCATCCCGGCAATCGCGCTTGCGATGGATCCGAGTACGTTCACGGCCACCGGCAACGATTTTAGCTTTGAATCGCTATTTGAGCGAATGGTGCAGGCTTTTGGACGGCCAGGCGATGTTCTGCTTGGAATATCGACATCGGGAAAATCTGAGAATGTAAATCTAGCCTGTATAGCTGCCCGCGCGATCGGGATGCCTGTTCTGGCCTTTACTGGCTCCGGAGGGGGGAAGATGCTTGGTCTAGTTGAT
>JAGRNC010000085.1 GCA_020440935.1 Leptospiraceae bacterium
CAATGGCTGAAAACTGCGCCTTTTGATGGAAGGACAGAAAGTCCTCTCCATCGTTTCCATCAAAAAAGAACAAGATTGGCGCGGACCATTCTCTCTGGAAGGCCCGGGCTGTAACGGTATGGATCTTGTTGTTTTCGGTGCCGGCCGAATGAAGGTGGGCCCACTCCCGCTGCCATTCCAGGACGGATCCTTGCGGACAGATTCGAGCTTTGATACCCTGTTCCTGAGAAAAATAGGGCTGGGGTAAGGATAGGATGCAGCCGCGGAATCCAGGCGCCCGGGCTGGCAATTTTCGGGGGTGCTCTTCCATGATCCCATCGGCAATGGATAAATGCATTGTTGTTTCTGGGCGCTGGGCGGCAATCCAGCCAATCTGTTCCGATGCGACCTTGTTACAGGAAAGGCTACTTGCTAGCATGAACGTTCCCGAGAGCATGGCAAAAGCATGGGCGGGGCGAAAAAATACTATTCCCATACAAGCTATGGGTTGCTCTGCTGGACTTTGTTTGCCGGGTTATGAAAAGAATTTTGATGATTAGCGATTTTTTTCGCCCGGAACCGGGAGGAGTGGAAGGGCTCAATACCGGCATAGCTCGACTCTGGGATTCCTCCCAGATAGAAGTGATTGCTCCGGAAGTATCCATCAGTACTCGCGATCAGCAAATGCAATTTGATAGCCGGCTTGGCTTCCCCGTGCATCGCATTCCTGCCGGTAAAACGCGAGAATTCCATCAATTCGTTGGGCATCGCATCCGCGCCTTTCAGCCGGATTCTCTGTTGCTCGGCGCCATCACTCCGTCGACCAGGATGGCTGCCAGCGTCGCGCAAGAGTACAAGTTGCAATGGAATGTTGTCTTGTATTCGGGTGACTTGCCTTCGGTATCGCTTTTGAAAGCAGGCAATCGCAAGGTACTGCATCGTGCTCGCTATGTTTTTACTCTTTCCAGATATCTAATGGAACAATTTGCGCGGAAGGGTGTGGATCGGGATCGAATGGTGGCGTTGCCTCCTGCCTTTGAGTTTCGTTGGTCCGAGGGAAAGCTTCCGTTGCCAGCGGGACTGGCCGAGCGATTGCGTAAGAAAATTGTACTATTAACTGTGGGGCCTCTGGTCAGAGATCGGGGGCTGGATCAGATTTTTCCGGTGCTGGATCATCTGGAGGATTTGAAAGATAGGTTGCACTGGGTAGTGGCGGGAAGTGGTCCAGAATACTCGTACCTGAATGAGCTGTGTAAGATCCATCGGCGTCAGGGACAGATTTCATTTTCTGGCTTTCTATCGGATGCCGAACTTGGAGCGCTGTTCCAGAATGCCAGTGTATTCGTTGATCCTGGCCGTGTTGCGCCAGACAACTATAGCTTTACGGTGATGGAAGCTGCCCAGTTTGGATTGCCTGTGGTGGCCGTATCGGGGGGCGGAATGGATGAGCTCGTTGTAGACGAATCCACCGGCTTGCTGGCCGACGAAGGAAGTCCGGAGGCCTTGGCCCGTTGCATTCGCCGGTTGGTGCAGGATCCCCCCCTGCGAAAAAGGCTCTCTCTGGAAACGGCAGAACGTGCCGAGGATGAGTTCGATTTACAAAGGCCGTTTCGTGCGATTTCCAGTAGAGTTTAGCAGAGTTTAGTATTGGTGTACCGGGGTATCTTCTGGGTACAAAAGAAAGGGCGGCAAAGCCGCCCCGTAGGGAGATCCCTGAAAGGTGGACCGGGGGGCTCGAATGGGCTGAGTGCTTCCCTGGCGTCGGTAATGCCCCCCTGTCGTAAGGACAATACTACCATAAATGGCGTTTTGATCCAATCCCCTGGAGTGAAACGGTGTCATAGGGAGTAAAAGGGCCAAATCAGGGAGTGAAAGGATATAGGACGAACGGATCCCTGGACGAAGTGAAAAAACAATGCTTTCCAAACGAATCATACCCTGTCTGGACATAAAGGATGGTCGCGTCGTAAAGGGCGTCCAATTCCTGGAGTTACGCGATGCCGGAGATCCCGTGGAGAATGCGGCCTACTACGCCGAGGCGGGGGCCGATGAGCTCTGTTTTCTGGACATTACCGCCTCTTCCGATCGGCGCAACATTGTGCGCGACCTGGTGGAACGAGTGGCGGATCGCATTTTTATTCCATTTACCGTAGGCGGAGGAATTCGCACGGCCGCCGACGTAGAATTAATGCTGCATGCTGGCGCTGACAAAGTGTCAATCAATACGGCCGCATTCGAAAATCCATCGGTCTTATCCGATGCCTCGCGAATTTTTGGAAGCCAGTGCATTGTATGCGCGATCGATGCGCGAAAGAGCGCAAATGGATTTGAAGTTTTTCTCCATGGTGGCCGCACCCCCACGGGCAAGGATGCCGTGGAGTGGGCCAGGGAGGCCGAAGCGCGGGGGGCGGGGGAAATCTTACTCACCAGTATGGATAAAGATGGAACCCGGGATGGTTACGATTTGGAGCTTACATCGGCGGTGCGTCAGGCAGTGCAGGTGCCGGTGATCGCCAGCGGCGGCGCTGGCTCTCCCGAACACCTGGTGGAGGCCGTAGAGAAAACGGGTGTGGATGCAGTACTGGCGGCATCCATATTCCACTTCCGAAATCATTCCATCGAAGATGTAAAAAAAACCATGGCAAGCCGGGGCATCCCCGTGCGATTGGCATCATAGCGGCTCTGTGCCGACGGAGGAGACTGTGGATTTTCTACTGGAACTGGAAAGATTGCTGAAAGAGCGAAAAGAAAAACTGCCGGAGAAATCCTATACAGCCAATCTGTTTCGGGATGGAGAAGATAGAATCCTGAAGAAGATTACCGAAGAGGCGGGGGAAGTGTTGCTAGCCTCCAAGAACCATGATCACAAGGAAATTGTGCATGAATCCGCCGATTTGCTCTTCCATCTGATGGTAAATCTAGTTAACGAAGGTGTGTCGCTCCAGGACATCGTTCGAGAATTAGAAAAGCGGCACAAATAGAAGCGCCTACAGGCCCGGGCTCCAAAAGAAAGCAACTGCACCGGGCCGGCTATGCAGCGGCTGCATCCCTCGGCTGCTAAATACTCCGATCCCCTCATTGTTGGTTCTGCGCTGGTGAGATCCCCTAATTCTAAAAAAACGCGTAACCCGATTTTCGGCTCTCCTCACTAAACCCGCAAATAGTGAGGAGGTTTCCTATGGAAACAATCGTTAAAAAAGTACTGCCCATTGCGGGCAAAGTTCTCGTGGCCCTTCCGGCCCTTTTCTTTGGCATCGGCCACCTCAGTAATGGCGGCCAGATGGCCGCTATGGTGCCTGTTCCGGGCGGAGTGTTCTGGGTATATTTCACTGGCATCTGTCTGATTGCCGGTGCAGTGGGGCTGTTTATTCCAAAGTTGGCGCAGCTGGCAGGTGCACTTCTTGGAGTGCTCATCTTGATTTTTGCATTCTCAATTCATCTACCTGCAATCAACGGCGAGCACGGACAGGAGCACCTGATGCTGTTCTTCAAAGACCTGGGCATTGCTGGCGGAGCCTGGCTGGTGGCTGTCCTGGCGAGCAAAAGCTAAGGCTATAAGTAGAAGCAAAGCCGATGCGCTGGCTTCTACTAATCCCAAGAATAGGATTTGATTCAAATGCGAAGACCGGGAATGCCCGGCCTTCGCATAATGTTTGCGCCGAAAGTATCTCCTGAGGTCTTGATTCGCGCCTATTTGCGTCGATTCCAAATTTGGGGTCTTTTTTAAGTTTATTCTTGAAACGCCCAGAACCAGCCTGACTTCGATATGCAAATCCACCGATTGGGATTGGGCCTGGCCGCTCTGGGACGACCGGGATACATCAACCTGGGTCACAGCGAAGACCTTCGTTCCAACTACTCCGTGGTTTCCATGGAAGCCCATTGTCATGCGATGCTGGATGCGGCCTACCATACAGGCATTCGACATTTCGATACGGCACGTTCTTACGGCCGCGCCGAAGAATTCCTGGGAAACTGGCTGAAGCTTCGCATTCCAAACGATGTTTTCATTAGCTCCAAATGGGGGTATCGCTATACGGCGGACTGGAAAGTCGAGGCAGAACACCATGAAATCAAAGAGCATTCACTGGATCAACTTGGCAGACAATACGCCGAATCGAGCACCGCTCTGGGAGCGAACCTTGATTTATACCAGATTCATTCGGCAACCCTGGAAAGTGGGGTTCTGGAAAACGGCGCCGTCCTCGACGAACTGGAGCGATTGAAGGAGTCCGGGCTTCGGATCGGTCTTTCCACTTCCGGGCCCAGGCAGAGCGACGTCATCCGGCGGGCACTGGAAATTCAAAGGAACGGAAGCCAGTTATTCGGATCGGTGCAATGCACATTCAATCTTCTGGAATCCAGCGTAGAAAGCGCTGCGAGTGAGGCCCACGATGCAGGATGGATGGTCATCGTAAAAGAGTCCGTGGCTAACGGAAGATTGACTCGGAGAAATCATCGAACCGACGATTCGGATCTCATCGATTTTCTCGACGAAGAGGGAAGCCGTCTTGGCTGCGAACCCGATGCTGTATCCATCGCCTGGGTTCTTTCGCATTCCTGGGTAGATCGACTGCTGTCCGGGGCCGCCACCAAAGAGCAGCTCCGATCGCATGTCCGAGGATGCGCATTATCGCTGGAATCTGAATGGAAAGCCAGAGCTGCACGCTGGTCCGAAAGCCCCAAAGAATACTGGCAGATCCGGTCCACCCTGGACTGGAATTGAAGCGGTTATTCAACGATGGGGACCATTCCAAAGAATTACTCCGGCCGCGGCACAAACCAGTGGATTGTCCACTCGGTGCGGTCGTAACGGGAACGCAACGCATCGGTCGCCGAGCGGACGGTAGAAAACCAGGGGTGGTCGCCGAGGAGGGCGATCGCCCATTTTCCGGCGCGGTGGCCGCCTTCTGGCCCTGTAAGCCCCCTGGAATGCGGTGGCCAGCAGAGGTACTCTTAAAAAAGTGGGCCCATAAATCTGCAGTCCCTGGACTGCCATAAAAGAACGGAGAATTCTATGGTTCACCCCAACGAAGCATTATTTGCAGGCGAGAAGCCCTATCCGGTAATCCCCAGTTGCGAGCACTTTGCTGGAAACGAAAAGATGATCGGCAAAGCATTCAGCTTCCAGAAAGAGAAAGGTCCCATTTTCGACATTACTATGGACTGCGAGGACGGCGCTCCTACAGGCCAGGAAAAAGAGCATGCCGAGATGATCGTACGTATGCAGAACTCAGCCGAGAATGAGTTCGGAATGGCAGGCGTTCGGATCCACGATTACACCCATACCGAGCACTGGAAACAGGATGCCGAAATCGTAATCAAAGGCGCTGGCGAAAAGATCGCATACATTACCATTCCCAAGCCCACCGAGGCTTCCCAGGTCGATGAGATGATCGACTACATCCGAAACACCGCTTCCAAAGCCGGCCTCAAGCGCGAAATTCCTATCCACGTGTTGATCGAAACCCACGGCGCATTGCGCGAAGTAGAAAAAATCGCCGCACTTCCCTGGATGCAAGTTCTGGATTTTGGTCTAATGGACTTCATTTCCGGCCATCACGGCGCCATACCTCTGGCCAATATGAAAAGCCCCGGTCAGTTCGATCACGAACTTTTGCGTCGAGCCAAAGCTCATGTTACCGCAGCAGCTCTTGCAAACGGACTGGTGCCTGCGCATAACGTAACTCTTGATCTAAAGAACTACGAACAAACCAAAGCCGATGCACATCGAGCTCGTTATGATTTTGGATTTCTGCGTATGTGGTCCATCTACCCAACGCAGATTGATGCCATTGTAGAGGCCATGAAGCCCGACCACTCCGAAGTAACCAAGGCAGTGGGCGTTCTGATGGCAGCCCAGGATGCAAGCTGGGGCCCCATCCAGTACGATGGCGAACTACATGACCGTGCAACCTACCGCGGATTCTGGACCATTGTTCAGCGTGCCAAGGTTTCCGGCGAATCGCTGCCCGACGAGGCAAACAAAAGATGGTTTAACTAATTCAGACAGAATCTTCGCCTTCTGCGAAAGGCGATTGAGGGGGACTACGGTCCCCCTTTTTTTTGCCTTGACCTGCCTCTTTTTTCGCCTGAAATTCCTGGCTGAATGTAACACAGCGATGGCGATGTTACTGAAACGATTAAAGGACACGTCGACCCCATGGCAGGATCGAATTATGCATTTACGCTTCTCTGCTGGCTATATGGCTAAGAGCTTCTATTTCCCGGAAGCTGCAAATCGATCCAAAAACCTTGCAAAGGAATGCATTACCCAGAGATGAATCGGCGCCTGCGTAAATTTGTAGAGGAACCAGGGGAGCGAAGGTTCAAATTCATGAACGGCACTAAGTGCACATTTTAAATCGGGCAGAGTGCGAAACTCCAGTCTTCCTCTGGAATGCTTCGCAGCAAGCAGTCCGCCGGTAACGTAATACAACTGCCGGCTCGGATCGGATCGCTCTTCGCTTATGGTCAATTCCAGCAATTTCAATCCCAGTCCAAAAAATCCAACGACCCCTGCACCGGGATCTCTGCGAATCTTTAGAAATGGACTTAGCTTTTTCTCCAGCCACACTGGATAGAGTTCGGCCAGGAAAATGGCGTCCTTTTGGGGCGGTAATGGTAGCCTTTGCACCGAGCGGACTAAGTTTCTGGTGTTCGCTTCTCTAATCGCAGACGGCCGCGTATGGACCTGCCTGGGTGCAGCACTTCCATCTGGTGCGCTGGTTCGGTCCTCTCGGATAGATGAATCATGCACTACCTCCGCCGAACGGCGCTCCGGATCGGCTGCACTGGCCTTCTGCAATGCCTCGTCTATCGTCGTTCGAAGAAACTTGCTATATTTCCTGGGAGCCTCCGCGATCATATCATGCTTTAGGCTTTCTACCAGCGGAGAGACCAGCTCGCTGGAGCTACCGGTAATGAGTTCGATCCAGAGAAGCGAAAGGCGCGGCGAGTAAAAAGAAACGGGAAGAAAGAACCTTCGCTTTCCCAGTGCAAGAGCGGTCTTTTTCATCAATGAAATGTAGTTCAGACGATTGGGACCTGGAGCGTTTACAATGGCGCTTTTCGTATGCGATTCGGTAATTAGCTGGCGCATGAGGGCGAGTAGATCGTGAATGTATACCGGGTTAGACAGGCTACTGGTCCAGGAAGGGCAAATCATCAGAGGCAATCGATCTACTAGCTTTCGCATCATTTCGAAAGAAGATCCCCCTTTTCCCAGCACCAGGGCAGCTCGTAGCGAAATTACGGGGATGCCGGTGGAGCCCAGGACTACCTCTACTTCTTTGCGGCTTCGTAGATGCGGGCTTAATTCTGCGTCGGGAAGGTCTGGAAGAATGCCGCCCAGATAGATTATCTTTCGCACCTTGTTGCGCGCTGCTGCCCGGGCGAAGTTGTCAGCAAGAATCAGGTCGGTATCTTCGAAGGAGCCTTGCATCAGTCGAGCCGAAGGAAGCATGGAATGTACAAGATACAATGCTATGTCGCAGCCTTTCAGTGCATTCTCCGCATCGAGTAGCGAATACAGATCGGCGGCCTGCCATTGCACGGAGGTGGGTAAGCCTGCCGGGCGCCGGGAACGTCCCAGGCCCCGAATTCGAAACTCCTGGTGGAATGCGCGAATAAAACTGCGACCCACAAAACCGCGCGCGCCGGTTACCGCAATCATTGGCTTTTTGCCGGACTGGCCGGATGGTTTTGGTGCTATTTGTCTTTCCTCCATCGCAGCGGAAAGCCGGCCGATGGATTCGCTCCCGGGGAGTCTTCGGGCAAAGCAGTGCTACTACCATCGCGAAGGGCATAGTAATGGGGTGACATGATTTCGATACCCGCCTTATTGAACTGCTCCAGTATCTTTTCGTGCAGGTTGGAATAGATTCTTGCCATTTGATCCGGTCGATCGGTGTAGCAATTAATCTGATAGCTCACGTAGTAATCGTCCAGCGAGGTTTGCAGCACAAATGGTTCCGGAGACTTCTTCACAAAATCCAGCGATTTGGCTGCCTTAATCAGCAGTTTTTGCACCTTCGCATGAGGAACGTCATAGCCAATGGTTACCGTGGAATGAAGAATCAGGCCTTCCGTATCTTTTCTGGCTACGGTGGTGCTATAGTTGATAATATGGCTGGAAAGCACCGCTCCATTGGGAATGGTAATCTCCACGTTTTTAACTGTTCGAATGCGCGTGACCAGCAGGGTTTTCTCCAGAATATCGCCTTCCGTTTCTCCAATCTTCACTCGATCGCCCACTCGAAAGGGACGCATGTAGGTAATGACCACTCCCGCCATAATGTTTGCAATGATGGCGCTCGAACCCAGCGATAGCATGAATCCCAGAAATAGCGAAATCCCCTTGAATGCATCCGAGTTTGCTCCCGGAAGGTAGGGGAATGCGATAACAGCCGCAAAAGCGATCAGAATAACGGACAGAATCTTATGTGTAGGTCCGGCCCAGTCATCGTAAAATCCTGGAATCTCTATGGTGCCGCGTTCGACCTCTCTAAACAGAAAACCAGTAAACTTGATGACGTAGCGGGTAGCCACAATGACCAGAATGATAAAGAACAGGTTTGGTAAGTAACCTACAAAGGCGCCGGCGGCAAAGGAAACCGGTCGATAGATATATCCCAGAAGGGCATTGGCCCAATTCTGTGTGGCCTGGAACAATCCAAACACTGTGGCCAGATAAATAAAAGAGACCAGTACCAAAAGAAGTACGCGAAGTCCACGGACGATTCCCACGAAGAGACCGAGCAGCCTTTGCCTGGAAAGAAGGACCGTATTCTGGAATTCCAGATCGGGAACAAATCGGTTCTGGAGCGCGGGGATGGCCCGCTCCAGGAGACTGGATGACCTGAGAATGCCGCGAATCACAAAATTGAAAACAATGGTGGCCACAAATACCTTCACCCAGGCCCGAATTACGGATGCAACAGAGGAATCGGCGGAGCCAGGAAAAAGACGGATTACCGCATCGGCCACAAACCAGATAAGCGATACCGTGAGCACCAAATGGAGTAATCTGAGGATGCCGCGCAACAGTGTTTGCATGGTACTGGCGCGCATAATCTCGGCATTGCGAATTCGCAGTCCCGTGGTTA
>JAGRNC010000858.1 GCA_020440935.1 Leptospiraceae bacterium
AGAATAGAAGTATCTGGGCCAGTATAAGCCAAAGAGCTGAGCAGATCCATTCTTTCCGGCCCCTCCTCCCGTTCCACTCGTCGGGCAGGCTCTCACTCCAGGATAATTCGCTTTCCGTTAATAGTCATTCCACCGCCAAAATCAAATCCGTCCAGGTCTTCGCCGGGCTCCTCCAGATCGCTGGTGTCCGCGGGGATGGAAACCGGACAATCCTCGGTCAGGGTTCGTAAGGCTGCATTGAGAGGCATTGCGTCCTTGCGGGATCCGTCGCATAGGTCCTGCACCTCCTCGCGAACCTCACAAATCGGTAGATATATGGAGCGGGCGAACCCTGCCAGCTCTCGCTTTTCCCATAGCATGGAGTGGCCACAGTCCTCACACAGGCTGTGCAGTCGGTGATTGCCCGTAAGGATGCTACCTCCGGCGTAGAGCAGAAGCATTTTGCCCTCGCATTCCGGGCAAAATGTCGCCATAATGTTTCGTTCCCAGATTAGGCAAAGGTGGCCCAAACCAAGCGGACCGGATCCTGCAACATAGGCAAACGATGTGAACGTTTCGCTGGATGCGGCATAGGCCAAGCCGGGGTTCCTTAATATCCTATTACGCTGCGAACGAATGACATCCATGTATTTGAAAAGCAGGGCGATCCTGGCGCGACTCTTTCTTGCCGACTCTTCTTTTACCAGGCGTCGCGATTCGCGCTCATCTTCGATCTGACTCTGAATCAGTGTAGCAAGCTCTGGCACTTCGGGCAGAGCGTAATAGAGCTTTCGGATAAGCCTTGGGCCGATGTATCCGTCTTTCTCAAAGAGCAGTAATCGGCGCAGATTCTTTTCCTGTCCACCTGAACCAATGCGTTCCACAATCTGTTCCAGACTGAGTCCCAGTTCTTTTCTTTTCTGCGAAAAATGCTTCGCGGCCGCAGGATACTCGGCGGCCGGAAAGTCAATTGCTGACTTAACTCCATGCGAATCTACTGATTCCGCGACGATTACTGCGCGTCCTGCGATGTCTTCTGGCTCCCTGCCTTGAAGGCTCACATCGTCTCTGGAGTCAGATGCCGGCACTAAAGTGGCTAGCGA
>JAGRNC010000859.1 GCA_020440935.1 Leptospiraceae bacterium
GACTATCCTCGATTACCAGGCAATGGTTTGGTGCGATATTCAGCGACTTTGCGGCGGACAAATACACATCGGGAGCTGGTTTTCCTCTTTCTTCATGTTGCGCCGAATGGACGACTTGAAAGGCGTCCGATAGATTCATTCGCTGCAACGCACATTCGATAATCTCCATATACGAAGAGGAGGCCAGACCCAGCGGTAGCTTTTCCTGCAATCGTTGAACGAGCGAAATGGCCCCAGGCATGGGTTCTCCGCTCTCCAGTATTCTGCGCTTAACTTCTTTGAGCACCCTGGCCACTATGGTATCGTCGGATTCCCTGCAGCGCCAATCGGGTTGTTGCTGTCGCCAGTAACGTACTACTTCATCCAGTCGCAGGCCCATGGTTTGCATGCATTTCTTTCGATCTAAGAACAAGCCAAGCTCTCCGAATACCTGAATCTCCGATTCTTGCCAGATTGGCTCTGAGTCGATTAATAGCCCGTCCAGATCAAAAAGCACCGCATGGATGGATAGCGTTGAAGAAGACATGAATCCCCGAAAAGGGCTGGCCCCATCTATTATGCAATATTTTTTGGCGGGAGGCTATGTTGGAACGAAAAGCAGAGCTTTCCGGATGGGGGAATTACCCCGCAGTGGAAACCAGGGTTCTAGAAGGCTGGTCGGATCTGGCCAGGGAGTTGCCGTCCTATCTGGACGTCACACCCCGCGGCCTGGGACGAAGCTATGCCGATCAGGCTACCAATGCCACCGGCTTCGTTTTGCCGTATACGGATCGCCATCGATTCCTGGCTTTTGATCCACGCACCGGCGAGCTGGAATGCGAAGCTGGAGTGTCCTTATTCGATATTATTCAAACATTTGGTCCGCGTGGATTCTTCCCGATGATTACTCCGGGCACCAAATTTGTCACTGTGGGCGTCGCCATTGCCAACGATGTACATGGAAAAGCGCACCATGTGGACGGCAGCTTCAAAAACTGTGTAGATAGCTTTGAAGTGCTGCTGGCCGACGGTCGGATCGTAAGCGCTTCGCGCAAAAAGCATCCGGATCTGTTCCATGCTAGTTTTGGAGGTCTGGGGCTTCT
>JAGRNC010000860.1 GCA_020440935.1 Leptospiraceae bacterium
CTCGCCCATGGTTCCTGGGACCGGGCTTACTCTGGGGATTCGAATGACTCAGTTTTCACTGAATCCCGACCATCCGGGATCTCTGGCGCCAGGAAAGCGACCTCGCATTACGCCGCATGCTGTGATGGTTCTGAAAAATGGAAAGTTCTATATGAGCTGCGGCAGTCCGGGCGGAGAAATGCAAACTCAGGCGACGCTGCAGTTTCTACTGAACTTGATTGTATTCGAGATGGAACCGCAAGAGGCCGTGGAAGCGTTTCGCTTTCGCAGCCGCAACTGGCCCGATGCGTTTTCGCCCCATGAGTACCTTCCGCATACCATCGAAATCGAAAAGTCCCTGGAATCCAGCCTGGCCGAAGCATTGCACAAAAAGGGCTACGCGGTGCATGTATTCGATGACTGGAATAAACGATTTGGAGCCGAGGGCGCTTCGATTTTAATGAACGGGGAAATTGTGGGAGCAGCCGATCCCAGAGAGGAAACCTGGGCGAAGGGAAAATGATTCGCGACCAGCATTGAATGGTCATCGCATTCGCTATCCGATCAAGCCCTGGATGCCGGTTACAGCGAACAGGCACATATGTGCCGAGAATTCAAGCGGCGCTCATCCATCACTCCTGGCCAATATTAAAATGGGCGAAGTGCCCAACCATTTCACTTTCCGCTCGGTCGGTAAAATGCATTCCATACAGATCCGTGGGAATCGGGTATAGCAAAGAAAAACCAATCCATGGAAAGACCAGAAGCACAGTATGATTCATGAAGTATTCATCTACCTGCGGGTAAAAGACGGCACCAAAGCGATCGACTTCTGCAAACAGGCATTTGGCGCCACGGAGATTTTCCGACTGACCGAGCCGGACGGTCGACTGGGGCATAATCTGATGGAGGGTTCACCGCCATCCAACGCATCTATGGTTTCCTGCTTGTAACCGAGGGGCGGCTCGGGCGAACCTAACAGGCAGGAGAACTGAATGAGCGAGAATAAAACCTATTACAATCCGAAAGACCTGAAGAAGTTTGGAAACATAAGCGACTTTCAGCCAGGTCTGGGAAAGAAATTCTTTGATTA
>JAGRNC010000861.1 GCA_020440935.1 Leptospiraceae bacterium
CTTTACGAAGCCCCGAACTCGGAGTTCGCGATCCAGATAATCATGAGGGCGGGCTGCAACATCTGATGCATTAGCCAGAAGCACCGAGCTTCCGCCGCTTCCCGAGAGAAAATAGAGCCCCATCAAGGCACCTACGATCAGGACGATGATGGCTACAAATCGACGGTTCACGAATACAAGAAAATTGCAGCAAGGCAAGGTGGCAATCGGATTATAATTTGAGCATGTCCGCAGGCAAAAAACCGGCTTGCAGGTCCCTTGAGAACCAGGCGACGCTCTTCTGCGCTTCGTCGCGCGTCGCTGCAGCAAAACCTTCCGTTTTGGCCGTATTTTCCTATCTTTTTCCTATGGTACCGGAAATTCCTGATTGAATTACAGGATCGGGCCATTAAAAGTGCCGCATGGCCACCAAGAAAAGCAGCAAAAAAGCAGCCAAGAAGACTGCGAAGAAGACCGCAAAAAAAGCGGCAAAGAAATCAGCTAAAAAGAGTGCGAAGAAGAGCTCCAAAAAGCGAGCCAGCACCTCCCGTTCTAAAAGCACAGATACTCTGACCGGCTCTGTATTCGAAGACCGTTTTCCGGCCGAGCCTTTCGCCTCCCAGGATAGTTCTTCGGATGTATCCGCTTACGAATCACCTTCTCCTTTCTCCGTTGAAGAGAAAGAGTCCAGCTCACGTACCGGGTTGGGCATTGCTGCTGCTATTCTGGTGCTGATCGTAGGAATCTTCCTGTTCAAAGATAAATTCTTGGGCAACGGAGACAAAACTGGTCCTAATGAGCAGCAAAATCAGGAAGAAATGCATTCTGCTGACAATCAGCAACCTGATGCGCAGGCCAACCAGAACGCGAATCAGCAAGAGAACCAGGCCGCAGATAATCAGCAAGCCGAACAACAGCAGGCTGAAAATCAGCAACCTGCAGAGCAGCAAGAAGGTCCCAAGACTGTGGAATACGCAATTAAGCCAGGCGATACCTACGGCAAGATTGCAACCAAAGAACTGGGTAATGCAAATCGTTGGAAAGAGATCAAAGCTCTGAATCCCAACGTCAATGCTAGCGCACTCA
>JAGRNC010000862.1 GCA_020440935.1 Leptospiraceae bacterium
GGTCTGGCCGGAATTGGTTGCCCGTCGGTGCCGGGTCTGAACAATGACCGTCTATGATCGATCGATATTCGCATCCGGAAATGGCCGGCATATGGACTCTGGAGAACAAATACCGCATCTGGCTGGATGTGGAAATTGCCGTGTGCGATGCCTGGAATCGTCGAAAAGTTATTCCGGATGAAGATTTAAAAGCGATCAAAGAGAAAGCCGATTTCAATGTTACCGAAATTCTGGAGATCGAATCCAGGGTTCATCATGATGTAATCGCATTTCTGACCAATGTGCGCGATCAAATCGGTCCGGCCGGGCGATGGATTCACTATGGGATGACCAGTTCCGATGTGGGGGATACGGCGCTCTGCATGCAATTGGTTCAATCCGCCGATCTATTGCTCGGACGTCTGGATGCTCTGCTTGAAGTCGTAAAAGGGCTCGCGCAAAAGTATCGAAATCAGCCGATGGTGGGTCGCACGCACGGGATTCATGGCGAGCCCACCACCCTGGGGCTGAAATTTGCCCATTTCTATGCCGAACTAATGCGCGATCGCGATCGATTGCAGCAGGCTCGCAAGCAGATCGCCGTAGGTAAACTCAGCGGTGCGGTGGGAACCTTTAGCAATATTAATCCCGATTTAGAAGAAGAAGTATGCCAGGCCCTGGGTCTCGAGGCGGAACCAGTGGCCACCCAGGTAATCAACCGGGATCGACATGCATTTTTCGCATCGGTCTGCGGCATTATCGCCGGCGGACTGGATCGAATGGCCAATGAGATCCGGCTGCTTCAAAAATCAGAAGGCAGGGAAGTGGAAGAGCCATTTGCCAAAGGCCAGAAAGGCTCCAGCGCAATGCCCCACAAAAGAAATCCCGTGGTATGCGAACGCATTTGCGGCCTGGCTCGCGTTGTCCAGTCCAACGTTCAGGTGGCCTACCGCGATATGCCCCTGTGGCATGAACGCGATATCAGCCATTCCTCCGCCGAGCGAGTTATCCTACCAGACATCTGTATTGGGTTGGATTACATACTCGAGCGAATGATCTTTGTTCTATCGGGCCTTCATGTA
>JAGRNC010000863.1 GCA_020440935.1 Leptospiraceae bacterium
GCGCTGGCTCTTGCCAGCCGCAATCATCGGGAATACCTTCTCATCGGAAGGAATGACAGCTTCGAGAAGGGCCGGGCCTTCTTCGTGCAGAAGAAAATCCAATCCGCTTTCTACTTCGGATGGATGCGTAATCTGCATTCCGGGGATCTGATAGCTCTCTGCTAGCTTTACAAAGTCCGGGTTGTATTGCCATTCCGATTCAGCGAATCGTTCCTCGTAGAACAGTTCCTGCCATTGGCGCACCATCCCCAGGAAGTTGTTGTTTAAAAGTAGTATCTTAACTCCCAGATTGTACTGACGAATGGTGGCCAGCTCCTGAATGCACATCTGGTAGGAGCCATCGCCTGTGACGCAAACCACAAGATCGTTAGGATTTGCGAACTTTGCTCCGATGGCCGAGGGCAGCCCATAACCCATAGTGCCCAGTCCGCCGGAAGTGAGCCATCGGTTAGGGCGATCAAATAGATAATACTGTGCGGCCCACATTTGATGCTGACCCACATCGGTGGCGACGATGGCTTTGCCGCCGGTCTTTGCATAAAGAAGGCTGAGCACTCTTTGCGGTTTGATATGCTCCTGGCTTTCCTCGTATTCCAGCGGAAACTTTTGTTTGTATCCGTCCAGGTGGTTCACCCATTCGGAGCGATCTTGCGAGGCCACGAACGGAAGCAATGCGCGGAGTACATCTTTTAGATCTCCGTGCAATACATGGTCTACGCTCACTCGCTTGTTAAATTCTGCTGCATCGATATCGATATGGGCGCGCACCGCATCGGAGGCAAAATCCTGCGCATTGCCCGCCACACGATCATCAAACCGTGCACCAAGAGAAAGGATGTAATCGCATTCCATAATGGCTTTGTTGGCTGCTGCTGTTCCATGCATACCGGGCATGCCCACCGAGAGAATGTGGCTTCCGGGGAAGGCCCCCAGACCCATGAGCGTGCATGTAACAGGACTCATGGCTTTTTCGGCCAATGCCAGGATCTCTTCCGACGCTTTTGCATTGATGGCGCCGCCGCCCACATAGAGCAATGGACGCCTGGCATTGTTAAATGCAT
>JAGRNC010000864.1 GCA_020440935.1 Leptospiraceae bacterium
TGATTTCAGAAAGCGCATTTGCCAGGTCTCTTTTCGTAGGCCATCATGCCCCACGATTGCATCGTGGAAACGCTCGGCTCCTCCCGCAAATCTCTGCCAGGAAAAATAAAGAATATGGGAAGCTCCTTGCATAGCGGCCATGCAACTCCACTGAAACAGAAGGTCATATTGCAACCGCCGATTCAAAGGTTGCCAGTTCACTTGAAGTGGCTGTTGCTCCAATAGCAGAAATGGCTGACCAGGCCGTAGCGAGGACATCAGCGAAAACTGAAAATGCGAATCGTAGCAGTCGGGCTTTGGTTTCATCTGATAATGATCGAACCCTGCAAAATCCAGTTCGGCGGCGAGCTGCCAGGAATCCAGGTCCTTGAACAAAGACATAAAATTGTGAGTCACCCATTTGCCGGTCACTTCGCGCACAATGGATACCTGGGCGCGCTGGAATTCTTCAACCATGCTGTTGGAGAATCGCCGAAATTCCAGTTCAAGGTGCGGATTGTTGTCTGCGTACGTATAGTCCGGCAGTCCAATCTGCTCGAAGCTGTTGTATCTTCGGGACCAGAAGGACAAGAACCAGAGTCGATTTAGAGATTCGATGCTTTCGTATCTACGCCGAAGCCAATCCTGGAATGCCTGCCTGGTCTCGAGTCCGAATTGAAACACCGATCCATGGCAGCCGAACTCATTATCGATTTGAAACCCGGCTACGGCCGGATGCGAACCAAACTGCTCCGCATAATAGCGGGTGATCCGGGCTGCATATTGCCGGTACACTTTGCTTGCAAAAGAATACTGCCTTCGGCTGCCGCTTCCAATGGTTCGACCCAAAAAGTCCCGGGGTAAAATCTCTGGATGCTTCTCTAAAAGCCAGGCTGGAGGAGTGGCTGTGGGGGTGCAAAAGATTACCCGGATGCCCCGTTGCAGACATTCGTCCAGAGTAAATAGAAAGCGATCCGGGAAGTATTGATTCTCAGCCGGTTCCACATGGCTCCAGCTGAATTCGCCCATGCGCACAACGTCCATGCCCAATTCGATCATCTGATCGAGATCGGCGCGGATT
>JAGRNC010000865.1 GCA_020440935.1 Leptospiraceae bacterium
AGTCTTCTATGCGCAGAGCCCTGAGCGTTAACTTGTGGGATACATCTTCCTGTTGGGTTACTTCCTGATCTTGGGCGGACATATGGTCAGAAAACCGAAAAAACTCTCCAGGAAAAACCTTTTACTGCTTGCCAGATGTTTTTCTTGGCCCTGCCGATAATGAAGTATGCTATCCCGGCCCCAAAGCAATCTTCCAATTTGCCGGCGTACACGACTGGCCGTGCTGATCCTATGGCCCATTTTACTCTTTTCGGCGGGCCTGGGAGCGGAGGATGCGGCGCCGGATCCAAAGAATGAGAAGCCCCAGCCCACAGCCGACAGCCCGGCGCAGGACACATCCGATCGTGAGCAGCTGCCCGGAACCCTGGAGCTGCACGATGCACAGCGAATTTATCGCGAGCTCTACCCACTGAGCCTGGAATACCGGAGTATGCTCCAGGTACTGGAAGCCAACTATGGTAGCGCCGAAGGGATCGGATCCCCGGAATCAAAACCCTCCGCCGAGCCGGCTAAGGATGCTTCTACAGAAGTGGAGCTGAAAGAATGCCCGGCCAATGCATATCTTGAGTACAGTCACCATCGATTTCTGGAAGCGCTTACCACTATTCGACAATGCGTGGCCATGCAAAGGACTGCACTCAAGCACTATGCAGAAGCGATGCATGCAGACACGGCAAAGATTACCGACCGCCTGAGCGATCGCATTCAGACTTTGATGAGCGCTGGCACTTATTCCGAAGAAGCTGTGCCCACGAGGAAGTTGGAAAAAGGCCGAAACCTTCTGAAATTCTCACTGGATGCCAGCCGTCAGGCGGGCGACTATCTGGAAGAAGATCATCCTGAATCAGCGATCACACGATTGCGGGTTGCTCGATTCCAGGCGATTCAGGGTTTAATCGTTCTCGAAACAAGCTACCAGGGCGAACAGAAGCTGAAAAAAGAATTCGAAACGGCCCTTCTGGATGCAGAAGGGAAAGTGCAGCAGAAACTGATTGATGAAAGTCAGTACAGAACTTCGCAACAAAAGAAAGAAAATCCCTCTCCGTAACTT
>JAGRNC010000866.1 GCA_020440935.1 Leptospiraceae bacterium
AGCGACGAAGCTATTGCCCGTATCCAATACGCCCGCCTGGGAGTATCGGGCATTTTACTGGTTGCCGGCCTGGAATGAACCGACGAGTCGGTAATAGCAGCGCGCCTTCCCGATTCCCCCCATGTTGTCATGGCGGATGTATTCCAGCTTTAGATTAGCCAGGCGAGGTAAGGTGCTGGCTGCGCGATCGATCTCAGGATAGGTACCAGCGTTCTGGGGTGATCGCAGTCCGCATCCGGAACTATACTGCTCGCTCATGATCCCCTCTGCGGGAATCACGACAAACAAAAAGTCTTTTGAAATCTGGCAGGTATTTCCCTGTAAGGTGGGCTTTATCCCTACAGTCTGCGAGTCCTGCTCACAGGAAAAGCGAATCCCTGCCTGCTTGCAAAGCAACTTCACAGAAATAGGCTGGCAAGTCAGGGTTGCGGTATTTCCGGGCACCTTCTGGGCCACCAACGGACTGGCCGCCACGGCGAAGAGGGCCAGCAATATTCTGAATTGAATTTTCATTTGTTTCTCCATCTAGAATGGTCTAACTGAATTTTGGAGGATTTGATTGAAGATTCTGTTTCGGGCAAGCGATATTTCCGATTTCTGAGTAGGCCGAAAGATCCTCTCGCACTTCGGGATCGGCGAGTTGGCGCTCGGCAATTTGGCAGCTGCGGAGAGCCAGATCCGGGCTCCACCTCCTCTATACGCCATGTCCCACGCCGCATCGGTAGATACTTGTGCCGCAACGGGGCTGCCACCACCGTGCCCCTGGAATTAGACTATGGCCAAGCTCAAACTCGATCTCCACGACATCTACAATCAGGGCCAAAAAATCGACGAAGCCCTGGAGAGGATTATCCAGGAAGCGGTGGAAAAACGAATTAAAGAAGTGGAGATCATTCCGGGGAAGGGGAGCGGTCAGCTCAAAAAGAAGGTGCTGCGTTTTCTGGATCGCAAAGACATCAAAGCTCTTTATCACCGGGTAGACAAAGATTCAAAGAATTTCGGGCGACTTTTTGTGTACTTCAAGTTCTGATTTAGAGCCGT
>JAGRNC010000867.1 GCA_020440935.1 Leptospiraceae bacterium
CGGGCGACTGGCCACCGTAGAATATGGCACGGCCACGGCGCCCATCTACTGGCTTCACGAAAAGGGCCTGCCAGTCCATGTCTGGGTCTCGGAAACCAGGCCTCGCAATCAAGGCGCATCGCTGACCGCCTGGGAATTGGCGCAGGCTGGCATTTCGCATACCGTTTTTGTAGATAACGCAGCCGGTCACATTTTGCAGTCCAGTTCCATCGATGTTGTACTGGTGGGTGCGGATCGCATTGTCAGCAACGGAGACACTGCAAATAAGATTGGAACCTACCTCAAGGCACTGGCGGCGCGAGAAAACGAAGTTCCCTTCCTTGTGGCCGCTCCGGGTAGCACTTTTGATCTTCGCGCCGAGACAGGAAGGGACATCCCTATCGAAGAAAGAAATCCGGAGGAAGTTACAACCATTGTGGGGCATTCCGGAGGCGGGATGGCGAAGGTGGATCTGATTCCCCCTGGAACCATTGCTCACAATCCAGGGTTCGACATCACGCCGGCGCATCTTATCCAGGCATTTATTACTGAACGCGGAATCCTTGAACCCGCGCAAATTGCATCGCTAACTACTTCGAGCGCCCCCTGAGTAGGCCCGACTGGAGCTCTCAGTCTATGGTGCAACCTTTGATTTGATTGCATTGTATGGGGGTGAATCCATCCTGACTGTTCACGTTTGTTGAACTAGAGAAAAGCACCATGATAGCTGCACTGTTACTCGGACGCAAAGGAAGCATTGGTTTCCCCGGAAAGAACACGTTTCCCATCCTCGGGCATCCTCTGGCATGGTATCCCATGGATGTAGCGCAGCGTACCGCGGAAATCGATAAAGTCTATTTATCCACGGACGATCCCGCATTGATGGAAATCGCCACCGAGAAAGGAGTGGAGGTCATCGAACGACCTCCCCATCTGGCAACGAAAGAAGCGCTGGGCGAACACGCCTATCAGCATGGTTTCCAGGTGATTCAGGAAAGGAATCCGGGCGATGAAGTTGAATTGGTAGTACTGCTGTTCTGTAATGCAGCCACTGTTAC
>JAGRNC010000086.1 GCA_020440935.1 Leptospiraceae bacterium
GCTGGGTTTTTGGCGGGTTCTTACTGGCCAATCCCCCCTCGAAGACCGAAAGTGCCGATTCAAATGCGCCCACGGTAACGGGACTGGAATCTGGCGACGTCGCTTGCTACGTTACTCTGGATTACGGTAACGGAAAGACGGAAATGAAAACCGCGGCCTTCGATATTTGTGATCAACCAATCAAAGGTAAAAAGATCACATTTAAGATGGAAAAAGGTCAGGTTCTGGCAGACTCTTGCCAGGGCGATCCTGAATGCAGCGAAACGAAGACAGTAGATTTGATTACTACCGTTACGGTAGTTAAATAATAATCGACTCTCGCAGACCCACCGCGGGTCTGCGAAGAGCGCCTCGCCGGTCGCTACAATTAGATTTCATTTAGCAGCGATAACACGGTGCGCAAAACTTTGATCCTGGCGAATCGCTTATCGTTCGCCTCGATCAAATGCCAGGGCGCATAGTCATGATGTGTCTTGATTAGCATTTCGCGCACCGCCTCTTCGTATTGCGGCCATTTGTCGCGATTACGCACATCTTCTTCTGTGAATTTCCATTGCTTTAGAGGGCTGAGCGCTCGGGCTTCAAATCGGGCTTCTTGTTCTTTTTGATCGATATGTAGCCAGAATTTCGCCACTTTGATCCCGCTCCGATGCAAATTCAACTCCATGGAGTTGATTTCCTGATAGGCGCGAGACCACTCTTCTTCCGTGGCAAAGCCTTCAACTCGCTCCACCAGAACACGACCGTACCAGCTCCGATCAAAAATGGCCATCCGCCCGGCGGGCGGTAACTGCCTCCAGAACCGCCAGAGGTAATGATGCTTCTTTTCGAATGGTTCGGGGGCCGCGATAGGGATGACGCGGTACAGCATCGGCGGAATGGGCGAAGTCAGGCGTCGAATGGCCCCTCCTTTACCTGCAGCATCTTTTCCTTCGAATGCAAGAACCACGGAGGCTTTCTTCTTGTACATTCGCAGTGCGGCTTTAACCAATTCTTTCTGCAGAGATTTTAGTTCATGATGATATCGATCGGCAGAAACGGATTGGGCCAGATCCAAATCCAGGGGATCCTTGAAACTCATTCATTCTCTCCTGTAGCCTGTAGCTGCCGCATTTTCTCCATAGCCTCATCGTAGGATGCTACTGCAGATCTGGAGTCTACCTGCAGTGCCTCCTCGAGCCGTGCGATAAGATAGTCAAGGATCAAGTCCCTTACTTCTTTTCCGTTGGACTCGGGCGGAGTGAACCAGGGCGCATGCGGAAAGTCCGTACGATCTACTGCTTCCTGGAGCCCTTTTTCGTAGGCCTTGTGTTCTTTTAGAACAAATCCGGCTCGCTTTCGCACCAGTGGGCCCCGCGCCTTCATTCGCTTGTCCTTTTTCAATTCCTCCTGGAGATCCTTCTTGTGCCGCAGAACTCGGATCTTCAAGACCAGGTACTGATTGGCGCCCAGACTTTGCTCAAATCGGTTTATATCATCGATCCAATCTTCCAGTTGATCCGAATGCAACTTTTTAAGGAGCCTGCGCGAAACCCATTCGTGGTAATAAGAACCGTCGAAAAGGGCCAGATCGCCATAGCGCGGCAGATGAAGCCAGTAATGGTAAAGGAATGGGTCCTTTCGCTCGGGGGCCGTCTCAAAGCCCGGAAAATGGTGCACATCGAAATGCCTGGGATCAAGAATAGAGCTCAATCCATCGACGGTGTGCACAAGGCCGGTAAGACCGGTCCCCTCCAGAAGCAAGATTACACCCAGGCCTTGTTCTTGCGCGGCCCGGAACAAAAGGGCTACTCGGTCTTTTCGATCCAATTCGGCGCTTTTCACAGACTCTATTCCTGCGAGAGTCCTGCACTCCGGGCAAGCAAATTCGGAGCTCCGCGATAGATTCTAACCTTCCGCCTTTTCGCACTCCTCCATCGACAATCCAATGGTTCCGCTACCGATTGCGCTGGAATCCAGGGAATCGTGCTAAAAAAGAACTTGTGCCCGACAGGGCCATTTCCAAACATTCCTATCGGATTTATGGGAAATAAGAACGAAAGGCCTCAGGAAAAGCAGATTGGAACGGTTAATGGAGCTCCCATCGTGGAACGGCGCTATCGCAGCGTTTTGAAAGCCATTTCCTGGCGGGTCACCGGAACCATCGACACTATGGTGGTTTCTTACATTATTACGGGTAATTTGACCTTCGCGGCCAGTATCGGCTTCTTTGAGGTTTTCACGAAGATGGCATTATACTATGCGCATGAGCGGGTATGGTCACGGCTAAAAGTCGGTCTGGAAGTGAAACAGCCCCCGGATTACAGTATCTAGCGCCTTTCGATTGACGCCCACCAACTCGAAAGCTTCCTATCGGTATGGAATCGAAGGCGAAACCGGGCACGGCTCTGGTGACAGGCGGCGCTGTCAGGTTGGGTCGGGCTATTGCTCTGGGACTGGCAGAGATGGGCTATGACATTGCACTGCATTATAATGCCTCGGAAAATAGCGCACTTTCCACCAGGAATGAAATTCAAGCTCTTGGGCGCAGCTGCGATCTATATCGGTGCAACCTGGCAGAAGAGCAATGCGCATCGCTCATAGATTCCGTGTTCCAGGCGCACCCTTCGCTATCGTTACTGGTAAACAGCGCATCAGCGTATGCAGGAGCTACCATCCGCGAAACCACATCTGAAATCTTTGATCAGCAAATGAACTTGAATCTGAAAGCGCCCTTTTTCCTGGCGCGTCAGTTCGCAAATCGGCTGACGGCCGGAAATATTATTAACATTATCGATAATAAAGTGCAGTTCAATCAGTATCATTATGCGGCCTATCTACTTTCCAAGAAAATGCTGGCAGAACTCACCAAACTTCAAGCTCTGGAATTCGCTCCGTCCATTCGCGTCAATGGCGTGGCGCCCGGCGTTGTACTTCCTGCGTCCAGTCGCAGCGAGCAATATATAAACTGGCGGATCGATGCGATACCCGTAAAGCGCAAGGGAGAAGCCGAGCATATTGTGTCTGCATGCCGTTATATCCTGGAGAATGATTTTGTTACCGGTCAGATCTTGTTTGTGGACGGAGGCGAAGGCCTGACCTCGGTAGGTCGTAATGCCGAATCGTACGGAGAAAGCAATCGATGAATACTGCGATCGTGGCTATTGGCTCGAATATTGATCCGGATGTGCACATTCCTCGCGCCTTACGACTTCTGGGGAAGGAGCAGCGATTGCGAGATACCTCGGATTTTATGCAAACTGCACCGGAAGGATTCAAGGACCAACCCGATTTTCAGAATGGAGCCGCCTGCGTGGAAACGGCCATGGATCTGGAATCTTTTCGCGCATACCTCAAGGAATTGGAGATTACTCTTGGAAGAAAGAAAGGACCAATCAAGGCAGGACCAAGAATCATCGATCTAGATTTGATCTACTGGAATGGTTCGATTCTACATTCCGATTACGAAAAGTATTATACCCGACAACCGGTGGACCAATTGATAGAACGCCTTTCGTTAACGGTGCAAGATAGAAAGAATATTAGTCCGGAAGCGTAAAGGAAAATCGAGAACCTGCGGGACTCGAATGGATCTCCAGGTTCGATCCATGGCTATGGAGAAAATCCTGGACAATCAATAATCCCATGCCCACACCTTTTTCGCCAGCGCTTCCTATGGTAGGTTCCGCTCGGCCCTCGGCGATCCGAGCAACGGTGGACGAATCCATGCCAACGCCGTCATCTTTAATGGTAACGCGAATCCCCTCGGCCATTCGGGCTGCCTCCATTCGGACCTCGCCGCCTTCGGGGCTGAACTTTATCGCATTTGACAATAGATTACGGATGATCGTTTGCAGCATGGAGCGATCGGCGCGAACGGAACACCCAGATTCAATGGTCTGGTGGATCGTAACATTCTTTCGGCGGGCCATTTCATGGAGCGAAGCCTCGGTCTCCAAATAAAGTTCCGCCAGGTTCACTTCTCTGGGTTGAAATGGAAGAGCGCCCTGTCGCCTGGAGGCCCACTGAAGCAACTGCTCGAGTAAATCAAATGATCTGCCAAGCGCCACAGATTGCCTGCGAACTGCCTGCAATTTATCCTCCTCGGACCAGGAAGACCATTCATCCGTCACCACTTGAAGCATATCCCTGCTTGTGCCTATCGGACCGCGTAGATCGTGGGCTATAATCGAAAATAATCGCTCGCGACTGGCCACAGTTTCCTGTAAGCGGTCCACCGCAATGCGCAGCTCGATCTTTTGTAATGCAATGGTGCGCTGCTGGATGGCCTCAGATATGCGATACTTGCGCAGTGTCACTCCCAGTATCCAGCCAAGCGCTGTAATCGTTAGCGCATTCACCCGAGCGGTGAGAGCGAGCGATTCCGTAGTTTGCACTTCGCCCACAGACCACCAGAAAAACAGAAGCGCGGCAGTATAGAGCGCCAGAGTTATCCTTGGCGAAAGAAGCAATCCCAGACCTATTCCGATACATGCAATGATATACGGAGTAATGGCTGTGGTTACAAGTTGGTCGGCCAGCGCAATGCAGCTTCCCAGAAGTAAGTAAGCCAGGGCCAGCAAGAATGAGAGCGACATGGCTTTTCGATAGCCGGCCATTCGCACCAGAATCCATAATACTCCCGATATGAGGCAGCCCACCAGGTGCCCCAGCACAATCCAGTAGCGCCAGCTTCCGGGCTGCGGCCAACCTTCTTCGATGGCAGGGTATAGAAAGATAGGAACGTGCGCCAGGTGAACCAGGAAAATGATCGGTAAGAAAAGGCGCATCCGCTGATGATTGGTGCGCGCAAGGGCTCGTTGTGCGTAGCGCAACTCCGGACTCAAATCGGAACGGGCCCTGTTCATCGCCCGAAGAGTTTTCCCGATGTAAAGGGAGTCAAGGGCGATTTGCTCAGTAATTGCTTACATCCGCGGGAAATTCCAATTTATTTTCGCAGGCTTTTCAAGTAAGCCAGGAACTCCGCGTCGTCCGGATCTTCCGAGAAGTGTTCAATCAAAGTTTCAAGATTCCGCTGCACGTAGTCCTGTTCCTCCGCAGTAAGAGGGGCACGATCGAGTAATTTTATTAGTATCTCTTGCCACTGTAATTCGGCCATTATCCGTTGCTCCCAGGACTTCCGGGTCCTTCGACGGTACGTTTTACAACCTGGAGAATTGAATGCAACGACTTCTAATTGCCAACCGCGGAGAAATTGCCATCCGCATTGCGGGCGCGGCGCTGGAACAAGGAATACAACCGATCGGTATATACACCCCGGAAGATGCGGAGTCCCTGCATACAACGGTAATGGAATGCCTTCCTTTGCTCAATTCGTCGACTTACCTGGACGGCGCTGCAATCCTGGAAATCGCCCGGGACCGGCAAATAGATGCATTGCATCCAGGATATGGCTTTTTAAGCGAAAGCGCATCCTTTGCGCGGCAATGTGAAGAAGCCGGGATTGTCTTTGTGGGCCCATCGCCGGAGACGCTGGAACTGTACGGGAACAAATGGAAGGCCATCGAACAGGCCCGCGAGCTTGGTGTGCCCTCGCTGGCGCATCGCGAATTAAGCTCTTCCGAAGATGCAGGTCAGTTTATGGAACAAATCGGCGGCCCAATCCTGCTAAAGGCAAACTCCGGGGGCGGGGGCCGAGGAATGCGGCTTGTCCGAAATGCCTCAGATCTGGAGGGAGCATTCCTGGCTTGTAAGCGCGAGGCGGAAAGCTCTACAGGGATATCTTTATTATATGTAGAAGAGTATCTAGAACAATGTAGACATATCGAAGTTCAAACACTGGGGGATGGAGAAAACATTTATGTCGTTGGACTGCGCGATTGTAGCCTGCAGCGCCGTTTCCAGAAGATGATCGAGATTGCGCCTGCCCCATTTCTTTCCAACGAAATTGAGGAATCATTAAAACAATATGCATTGCAAATGGCCCGGGCCGCAAATCTGCGAAGTCTGGCTACCTATGAATTTCTCTATCAACCACATTCGAATCGAATTGTGTTTATCGAATGCAATCCTCGTCTGCAAGTGGAACACACGGTCACCGAAGAAACAAAAAACCTCGATCTAGTGGGTTTGCAGCTGTTGATTTCCAGCGGCAAATCGATTGGGGATTTGGAAATAGAAAACCGCAAAAGCGCAGGATTTGCCATTCAACTACGCATCAACCTGGAGCGAATCGCAACGGATGGAACGATTCATCCCGATTCTGGGGCCATCGAAGAGCTGACTTTTCCAGGAGGTCCTGGAATTCGTCAGGACAGCCATGGGTACGTAGGCTACAGAATGCCATCCTCTTACGATACCATGCTCGGTAAGTTGATCATTCGGGGCCGGGACTGGCCATCGACTCTTCGAAAGGCCCGCGATGCCATGAAACAGATGCGAGTCGTCCCGGTTGGAAATACCGCGTTACTACGGGCAATGCTGGCGCGACCCGAGCTAGAGGAATATCGGGTGCATACATCCTTTGTAGATATGCATTTGTCGGATTTGCTAAAATCGGCGGAGACCTTGGAGGCACCCATACGCAGATCCGAAGCTGCTACACCTGGTGCGGAGGCCAGCACGATCGCCTCCTACGAAGAGTTTCATGATGGCCTGGAGGCAATTCGCAGCCCTATGGCGGCCCGATTACTCCATCTCGAAGTTTCCGCCGGCGACTACGTTCGTAAGGGGCAAACCGTGGCCATAGTAAGCGCCATGAAAATGGAAAATCAGCTCAGCAGTCACTGCCATGGCTTTGTCGAAAAGATCGGAGTAAACGAAGGGCAGGAACTGGAAACCAATCAGATAATGCTGCTGATTCGACCAGTGGAAGGCGGCGAGGAAAGCGAAGAGGAAGTAATTCAGGATCTAGAATCGATACCTGACAGCCTGGCAAAACTGAACCATCGAAGGCAACAGATTCTAGATGAATCTCGCCCGCGCGCCGTGGCAAAACGACGAAAGCGAAAGCAACGCACCGCCCGGGAGAACCTGAAGGATCTTTGCGATCCGGGTTCGTTTCTGGAATATGGCGACATGGCTATTGCCGCGCAACGACGCAGACATAGCGAAGAGGAGTTGATTCGACTATCGCCGGCGGATGGCCTGGTGGCCGGTCTGGGTACTGTCAATGGCACTTTGTTTGGCGAAGCAAGCGCGCGTTGCGCAGCGATGTCTTACGATTATACGGTTTTCGCCGGAACGCAGGGGGCGATGAATCATAAAAAGACGGATCGTCTACTCCAGGTGGTGGCTCGATTGGAGCTACCGATGGTGACTTTTACCGAAGGCGGAGGCGGAAGACCGGGAGAAATCGATGTTCCGGCGGTGGCAGGACTGGACATCCACACATTCCGACAGTATGCTTCGTTGAGCGGAGTCGTGCCGAGAATTGCCATAGCATCGGGTCGGTGCTTCGCCGGAAATGCGGCGCTCTTTGGCGCAAGCGATATTACCATAGCTACCCAGAATGCAACCATTGGTATGGGCGGGCCGGTTATGATTAAGGGCGGCGGTCTGGGAAATTATCGCGCGGAAGAAGTGGGACCGGCCGCCATGCAGTATTCCAATGGAGTGGTGGACATTCTGGTCGAAGATGAAGAAGAGGCAGTGCAGGTAGCCAAGAAGGCGCTTTCCTATTTCCAGGGGGAGCTTCCCGCCAGCAGTTCCGATGGTCGAATGCTTCGCCATTGTATTCCTGAAAACCGGCGACGCGCCTATGATATGCATCGGCTTATTTCATTGCTGATAGACTCAGAGTCATTTCTGGAGTTGCGTGGAGGATTTGGGCGTGCTATGATTACGGGCCTTGCACGAATCAATGGCATGCCCCTGGGATTGATGGCAAACAACCCAAATTGCAATGCCGGCGCCATTGATGCAGATGCTGCAGATAAAGCCAGTCGCTTTATGCAGCTTTGCGATGCCCATGGAATACCATTGCTCTCGCTTTGCGACACTCCGGGTATCATGGTGGGGCCCGATGCGGAAAGCACCGCTCTTGTGCGACATGCTGCCCGTATGTTTTTAACCTCCGCAAGTATCAGTGTACCGATGTTTACTATTGTTGTACGGCGGGGTTATGGGCTGGGCGCCATGGCCATGGCCGGCGGAAGCTTTCATTCCACTGTGTTCACAGTCGCCTGGCCCACCGGCGAATTTGGAGCAATGGGTCTGGAAGGAGAGGTAAAAATCGGATTTCAAAAGGAACTTGCCGAAATCCAGGACTGGGATGCTAGAGAGGCAAGATACCAGGAACTATTAAAAGAAGCGATCCACCGCGGGCGGGCGACCAATATGGCCGCGTACCTCGAAATCGATTCGGTGATCGATCCGGCCGATTCACGAACCTGGCTTATTCGAGGATTAAAGAGCCTGCCGCCGAATGCAACGAGAACCCGCCGACCGATGGTAGACTCCTGGTAGATCTAACTTCAGCCGAATGCGCATAGCCGCGCCCTGATGCTAGGCGGAATCTGCGGTATTAGGAACGCCAAGGATTAGAGAAGTAGAAGCATAGCGCAGTAGCTCGCCCTACCCGACGCCCGTGCACCGAAAGAAGTTCACATCTTTTTATGCAGCACGTTACAAAAAGACCGGCAGCCGATGCATAATTGCTCTATAGAATTGGAATATATTCTTGCCTCAATTTCTTCTTTTTTGTTGTCTGTTAACCGGATTTCTGTTTCCCGCGAGATAGACTGCCATGCAGGAATTATTTTCTGAGTCTCTATTTGAACAAATCGAAACCATAGCTCGCCTGGGTGTGTATCAAACCGACCTGGTCCGGCAGCGCTGGACTGGTTCGCGCAACTTTGTTCGCCTGTTCGGATTGGAAGAAAAGCCCGAGTACACCATCGAGGAGTTCCAGAGCCTGGTCCATCCCGAGGACCTGGATCCGGTTATGGACTACTTCCAGCACTGCCTTGCGCACACAGATGAGTTCAATATGGACTATCGCTGCATTGTTGATGGCCGGACCATGCATGTGGAATCCAGAACCCGAATCTATCGCAATAATGAAGGGTCTCCGGTAGGGCTCATAGGAATCAAACGCGACATTTCGCACCTGCAGCAAGCCGAG
>JAGRNC010000868.1 GCA_020440935.1 Leptospiraceae bacterium
AGTATTGCTAGTATTCAGAAAGCGGCCCTTCCTGGTTTCTGTGCCTGCACCAGTCAGAATCTTTCTTTCCGCTAACGGCCCGAAAGATTCTGAAGGCGATGCGCGCAATTCCTTGTTCCTAAATTTCTTAAACATTGACGCTCACTACATTCATATGAACCTCGCTCATGGCCATTCCCGAGCACTACATTCATATCCAGGGTCCTCTGTACATGGACCCCGAAGCACGAGACATGGGTCTGGATATTCCGGATACCCTGCCCCGAGAATGGCTGATGAGAGCCACCGATGCTCTCAATGCTCTATCTACTGATATCCCGACTTGGCGTGCACGGACAAAGAATCCCGGTAGACTTTCCCTTCGATTTCAGCTCAATGAATCATTCGTAGATGAAACGATTTTTGATCATGATGCGCTGCCAGATGATGCCGAATCGCCACTGGCCGATTTTGTGGACGCAGTAACGAAAGCAAATGCGGACGGTGCGCTCTGGTCGGATAGCGAGAATCACCTGGCCGGTGATATAGCAGCCCGTCTTGCCGAAAGGTCCACAGATCACATTTTGCGATTTGTGCGCTTTCTTGAATCCAATGATCTGGACCATGAAGTATCCCAGGCCTGGCATATAGAGCGCGTTATCCAGGCCCATGGCTGGCGACCGGAGACTATGGCGCTCTGGGTGGCGCGTATGGGAACCTGCGCGGGCCAACATGGTCACGAAACGGATTGGGCAGAGCACTGCGATCAACCGCTTAGTGAATTCGTCGCCAGTAAACCGGAGCATCGAACGCTTCTCGTCGAACTCATGGGCGGCAATATGGTAGCCGATCAGGGTCCATTGAACCGCGACGTAGAACATCATCTTTCTGTGCTGACGAATGACACCATTGACATATTCTGGAGCGATCTGGAAAGGCAGGGGCTGAACGATATGGCCGGTCCCATTTTGGATGGTGCCCGGCAATGGGCTCAGGAATTGATACGCAACTATGCTGGCGGCAGAAAAGCTCCGCCGCATTGG
>JAGRNC010000869.1 GCA_020440935.1 Leptospiraceae bacterium
TCACAATCCAGACAGCCACGGGTAACCGCACCATTGCCAAATCTTCAGTGCAGCGTGTCTTCTATGGAGATGCATACCGAAAGCAGCAAGATGCCATCAAGAAGCGACGCGAAGAGGAGCAGCGCCGCAAAGAAGAAGAGGCAAAACGCAAGGCAGAGGAAGAGGCCCGACGCCTGGAAGAGCAAAAGCGCCTGGCAGAGGAAGAAGCGAAAAGACAATCCGAACAGGAAAGACGGGAGCAGGAGCGCCGAGAAGCAGAAGAAAAGGCCAGGCTCGAGCAAGAACGCAAGGATGCCACGGATGCTCGAAACCCGTTTGCAATCTGGATATTTTCCGGTCCGGCAGGCGCTCAACTGATGCCAGGAAACTTTCGGGACAACTTTTCGATGCTCAGTCTGTTCGGTCAGGAGATTGCCTCGTTTCCCAACAAGACGGAAGGCTCCGGAGGGATTTTTGGAGTTGGATTCGCGGTTCCCGTGTGGGATATGATATTCATTGAGGCGGAAGGTATGGCCACCGGGCAATGGCAGGACTTCCTCGCTCTGGAAGGAGGAAAAGATACCGTGGATTCCACTTCGAATGCAACCCGCGTAGGCTTTGGCCTGGGCGAATTTGGACGAATTGTACGCTCCACCGGCGATATCAGATTTGGTTACAAGGTCAATGCTCGTGAACTGGCGAATCTGGGCGGATGGGCACTTGAATCCCAGGTGTACGAACGGATTGAGCTGGAACCGGTACTGGGTTACAAATTTCGACAACATGATTCGTTGTTTTCCTACACCAGCACGGGCTATTCCTCCTTTGGTCCATCTCTGTATCTTGCAAATACTTCTGGATCGACCTTTTCACGAGCCAAAGGACCGACCTGGGGCTTTCGGGTGCGATATACACCCGTGCGCGAATTTCCAATCAAGCTGGAGCTGGGACTTTATGCGTACTTGCTCACCGCAGACATAGAAACCAATGTTGACCGAAATGTATTGTTTAATATAGGTTTGTACCAGATAAT
>JAGRNC010000870.1 GCA_020440935.1 Leptospiraceae bacterium
CTTCTATGCTTTTTGCGCAGCGAAATCCAAAGTGATGGGGAGGCGAATTGTCTGGTTTGTAGGCCCGACGTTTGGCTGCCCGTGCCCAATCCCAATCCCAATACCATGATCCGCCCTTTACGACTCTTTCGGTGTAACCGGGACAATGGTCCGCTCCGCCGCATGGGCCGGCGGGATCCTTGCCCAGGCATTCCTGGCCGCATTTGGCTCGATTGGGCTCGTACCAGTCCAGAACCCATTCGTGGACATTGCCGGCCATATCGTACAGACCGTAGATGCCTGCCGGTCGGCTTCCGGGGGCCTTGGGACCGCCGGTGGGCTGATGATCGTTGCTGCATCCACGGATTCCATGCTCTTTAATGATGGCTTTTTCGCAGGTTGCCTTCTCATCGCCCCAGGGGTAGGTTTGCCCCGAAGGGCCACGACTGGCTTTTTCGAATTCCGCTTCGGTGGGAAGACGCTTTCCATGGGCCTGGCAGTATTTCTGGGCCTGAAACCAATTCGCTTTCACCTGCGGTAGTTCATCGGCCCGCATATGTAGGTAGTTGGAGATCGCGGGCGTGCACTGCCCTTCTTTGACACATTTCTGATACTTGGCTGTGGTAACTTCGTACTTATCGATCAAAAATGTAGAGATTGTTACAGTGCTCTTCGGATGCTCATCTTTCCATTTTGGATTGTCGCTACCATAGATGAAATCGCCGCCGGGAACGCAGGCCATATCGGCGGGAATGTCCTCCGGACAGGGAGCGAAGCCGTTTTCTCGGGCTTCGGGGCCATTGCAGCGCAGCGTTAGCGCCGCCAGTACTATAAGGAAGCAAAACGAACAAGAACGAAAGAATCTAAACATACGGACACTGTCATAAGCGCGCCTATGACGTCAGTAGAATTTCTCCGAACTTCTGGCCCTCAATGGGGCATTTCGGTGGCCACGATAATGGCAAAGAAAGCAGCCATCTTCATGTGGATGTCTTCGCCGGGCATGTTGTCTTCTATCTCA
>JAGRNC010000871.1 GCA_020440935.1 Leptospiraceae bacterium
TGCATGTGCCTATATTCCATGTGAACGGCGATGATCCAGAAGCATGCTTCCGTGCCGTACGTCTGGCCATGGAATGGCGCCGGGAATTTCATACCGATGTTTTTATCGATGTAATTTGCTATCGTCGTCTGGGACACAACGAAACCGATGAGCCAGCCTTTACCCAGCCGGTGATGTATCAGAAAATCAAATCCCATCCTTCTACGTTTCACCAATATGATGAAAGGCTGCGAAAAGAGGGCCTCCCGGCGGAAACGCTCGAAGGAATCAAAAAGAAATACACCGATTCTCTGGACGATGCATTCAATCGTGTGAATAACGATGAGCTACAGAGCTATATTCAGACGTTAACTGGTAACTGGAGAGGATTCTTGAAAATGGATCCCTACTCCCGGCCGGATACTTCCCTAAAGAAAGAAACTCTACAAAAGATTGCAAATACACTAACTTCTACTCCAGAAGGGTTCCAGCTGAACCGCAAAATTCAGCGCCTCTTCGACGATCGAAAGGCCATGGTGGCCGAGGACACGGGAGTGGACTGGGGCATGGCAGAGTCTCTGGCCATGGGATCCCTACTCCTGGAAGGAACCCCCATCCGAATTACCGGACAGGATACAAAGCGAGGCACATTTTCCCATCGCCATGCTGTGGTGTTTGATGCAGAAAGCGGCCAGGAGCATGTCTCACTGGCTCATCTTTCCAGCGACCAGGCGCCATTTGAAGTAGCCAATAGTCTACTTTCTGAAGTGGCCGCGCTTGGATTTGAATTTGGTTATTCCCTGGCCGATCCCAAGACCCTGGTCATCTGGGAAGCACAGTTTGGAGACTTTGTCAACGGCGCCCAGGTGGTAATCGACCAATTCATCGCAAGTAGCGAAACAAAATGGAATCGGTATTCGGGCATTGTGTTGTTGCTCCCGCATGGCTATGAAGGCCAGGGTCCCGAGCATTCCAGCGCACGTTTGGAGCGATTCCTGCAGCTTTGCAGTCAGT
>JAGRNC010000872.1 GCA_020440935.1 Leptospiraceae bacterium
GGCAAGAAGCTGCGAAAGGCCACCACCGAGCGACAGGCAGGCGCTGCATCGAAACTAAAGCCTTCTCTGTCCAGAGCCTCATAGTTGAAAGGTTGCCCCGTGGCACGAGCTACCTCTTTCCAGTGGTGTGTGAGGAATTTCTTGAGTTTTTCATCCATTGGCTGAGCGTGCTCTCCGGGGCGAAGTCCGCCCATGATGGCCTGCACGGGGAGGCGGTCTCCGTACACCTCCTCCACTTTGGTTAGCACAGGGTTGAATCCATAGCACCAGGAGCACATAGGATCGCCTACGTATAAGAGCGCCTCAGAGGGTAATTCCATACTTCGAAATTAGGCCTGGAATCTTACTTCTGTCCATAATATTTGGGCCGAAAATGAAATGTGCTATTGTTTTCGGAACAGATCTATGCGGAATTTGTGGAAAAGGAACTGGTCCGAGCTTCGAAATTCGTCTGGATATCCACCGCCGACATCAAATCTACCTTCATTCGTTCGCCCGATTCGGGTAAGTTCGTTTCCATTCTAGAAATATTTGCCATCCTTGTGCGAAAAGGCGTGGAGATTCGCCTGGTCCATGCCAAAGAGCCGGGGCCATTCTTTCGAAAGGAATTCGATCGCTTTCCCGAGTTAATGGACTCCGATCGATTCGAGCGCTATCTATGTCCAAGAAACCATTCCAAGTGCATTATCGTTGATGGAAAAGTAGGGCTCATTGGTTCGGGCAACCTCACCGGCGCCGGGATCGGGGCAAAGAGTCCGCAAAAACGGAACTTCGAAGTGGCCTGGGTAAGTCGGGATCCTGCATTCATTGCGCAGCTCATGGAATTCATGGACGAATTGGTGCTGGGCAATTTTTGTCAGCGCTGCGAACTTCGATCGGTCTGTCCCGATCCGATAGCCTGAGTTCGCCGTAGACTGCATCGCCTTTTCAGCATGTAACCGCCGTAACCGCCGTAACCGCCGTAACCGCCGTAACCGCCGTAAC
>JAGRNC010000873.1 GCA_020440935.1 Leptospiraceae bacterium
CTGGAAAGAGGCACGGAAAGACGCCCGGGAATACAGCCGGGAAAGGCTTCCAGTCGCAAAGAGCTTCGCAACGCAAAGAGCTCCGGAGCGCAATCGGCTCAAGGTTTCGCGGGTCTTATTGTTGCGAATCGGAACGATGAGCCATGTCCCTTTCTTCCACCGGAACATAGAATCCGTCGCCATTCGCCATTCCCTGGAGTTCATGGGTTTCTGGGTCAAATATAAAGTCGTGCGTGAGCCAACCTTCGCCGCCGCGGTAAATGTGCGTAGTAAACGGATACAGATGATAGCCGCCGCCCCAGCTATTAGTATACCTTAGTCCATCGCCGGAAGGATCAATATGGATAATCTTACCGGTAAGCGGATTTCGGTAGGTGCCCGCGATACGGTCGGTTACCCAGGGCGGCGCAGGCTCGCTTTCCCAGAAGTACAGCGGCTTCTTTGCGCCAACATAGGCCGAGGCCAGATCACCCAGCTTGGTTTGTAGTTGGGCCAGGTAGTTTTCCAGGGGCGGAGTATACTCCGGCGGATTTCCAAGATAGCAAACGGCCGCTCCATAGCGCGGAAACATCTGCACCCAGGCGGCTACTCCATCGGCGCCGCCGATGTGGAAAAACGTAATTACCCCTTCTTCGCTTACCTTCACGCGCCAACCTCGGCCGGTGTAAAACTTGTGGTGGGCCGCCGGAACGTACAGCGGATTGCGCAGCATATCCAGGATTCCATCGGGTTGCACGATTTGTCTGCCATCGATGTGGCCGCCGGAAAGCCACATGGAGGCATATCTTGCCAGATCGTAAATTGAGGTTTGTAAACCTCCGGCGCCCGTCTTGGGACCGCGAGTGTCATTCATCCCTGCAGGTTCCAGAAGATACTTCTTCACCGCATCGGCGATGGGCAGACCTGTTTTCTTTTCGATAATTGCTCCCAGAAGCAGGTATCCATGATTGGAGTAGCGATAATGTACGCCAGGTGGAT
>JAGRNC010000874.1 GCA_020440935.1 Leptospiraceae bacterium
GCCTACCGGCTTTCCGGTAATCTTGCGCGCAAGTAAGGCGAGGATATGGTAATTGAAATTGGAATATTCAAATTTGCCCTGTTTCTGGGTCTGCGGAAGAGGAAATGATTTATTCTCGATGGAGAATTGCTCCCGTTTATTCGAAGGCATTTCGTAGCCGATGCCCGAGCGATGGGAAAGGAGCATTCGAACGGTTACCGAATCCAGAGCTTCTGCGGAGAAGCCAGTCTGCTTCTTTTCCGGGCCTACTTTGCTCTTTTCTATCTGTGCCTTCAACTCTGGAAAATACTCGGTAATCGATTCATCCAGATCCAGGCGGCCAGAGCGCGATAGCCGCAAAATAATCATAGAAGTGAACGGCTTTGTAAGCGATGCGATGGACACCTTCTGGTCGTCGTCCAATCCTTTATGCACCCATAAAATGGGAGTGCCCTGCCGGAACAGGGCCGCCGCAGCCCCCGGAATCTCCTTGCTTCCCGCCTTTTCTTCTATATAGAGTTCCATCCGATCGCGGATTTCTTCCACAGATAGGGAACCCAGGTTATGGGCCAGTTCGTTCACCGGAATGGTATTGTGGCAAAACATCAACACCAGCGATGCAACAGGAAGCCATGTTGTTGGAATGCGGCGCATGGAATCTCCGGAGGGTATCTATGTTCAAGATCGGAGCTAAATTGTGCTAACCGCAGCGTTTTACCGGGCTTTGCTCGGCGCGGATGCCTACTGCCAGTGTTACGATGCCTGGCCGGGCCATGCTCATTTCCGAAACCAGGGCGGCCTGATCGGCTGCTCCCTTGGTCTGCGGACAATGCGGTCCAGCCTATGGTGCTAATAGACCGTTGAACTACTGAGGCCCGTCGGTGCTCTGCGTCGTGGAGTCTCCGCCTGTAGGGGGCGCTTGATCCCCGGATGGCTCGCTATCGGATTTCCCCCGGACCCAGCCAAAAGGGTCGGTTATGGTGCG
>JAGRNC010000875.1 GCA_020440935.1 Leptospiraceae bacterium
CTGGACTCTTCCGGAAAATCGGTTTCGGTGGCGCTAAACCAGGAATCCATTCATTCGACCGATGGCGGCCAAACCTGGTCCATGGCGCCTTATTCGGGCGCTACATCACTTACGGGCATCGATTCCGACGGCAGCGGACTCTGGGTGGCTGCAGGAAGCGCAGCTTCCGTTCCTTACATTGCAAAAAGCGCCGATGACGGTTTGAACTGGAATTCCGTGAATCCTGGAGCTACATCGGGTCTACGCAGCGTTCATTATTATGGGAACCAAAGATGGGTAGTCATAGGAGGGACAGGGGAAAGCCTTTGCTATTACTCTACGGATTCGGCATCAACCTGGAATGCCTGCACCTTAACCACCGGTGTGAGTGCTATCGACCTTGCTGGTGATTCATCGGGTCGTCTGGTGATGGTGGGAGTCACTGATTCCGTTGCCTACTCCACGGACGGAGGCCTTTCCTGGACCAATACTACCACCGGTGCAGGAATCAGCTGGAAAGCCATCGCCACCGACAATAACGGTCGATGGATCGCAGTGGGCGGTGGAGGAATGACGGCCCATTCCACGGATGGTGGCCAGAGCTGGACATCTTCAGACACGGGCTCCGGCATCAATCTGAATGGAATCGCCACGGACGGCCGCCTCTGGATTGCGGTGGGTGATGGGGGCGCTTATGTCTATTCCATCGATGGCGGAATAACCTGGAAAACGGGAATGACTGGAACCGCGGAGATTTTGAACGATATCACGCATGAAAGGCTACTTTAGGAGCCATACGAATCTGTCACAGAGGAATCGAAGCAACGTTGCAGCCGCCTGAAATGCACATTCGGACGCGTCCAAAAAACCAGTGCCATTGGCGCTATTGCAGGAATCCATTCAATCGGCGGACCAGAATCCTCCCGCCGACGAACGACAACAATTGTCATACCTTATGTAATCAAAACTTTTTCATCTGAATGG
>JAGRNC010000876.1 GCA_020440935.1 Leptospiraceae bacterium
GTTGGATGCCGAAGAAGAAATCCGTGCATTTTCCGCTCCGGAAATGCCCTTCCACCGTCGAACCCCGGAAACCATATCTCTAGAGCTAAAGGAGAAATCCTATCAGGTGCTGCAGATGGCTCTGCGCGACGCTCCGCGCTACGAAACCGCCATGATAGTGCTGGTGGGCGGCGATCCATACCGACAGCGAAACGAATATGATCTATTTCTGGATGAGACCTACATTGGTCGCAGTCCCATGGCAAGTCTTGTAGTTGCCGACAAATCTGCCTCCATGCTACATGGAAAAATACGTCGCATCGATCAGCGTTTTGTTCTCTTTGATCTGGTGAGCGATGCAGGAACGTTCTTGAACGGTAAACGAGTGCTGCGGCCCAGACCGCTGCGAAACGGCGATGAAATCCAGGTGGGACATACAAGATTCGAATTTCGCGGAAAGCCCGTTGCATAATCGCTTTTCTCTTTCGCTCATAATCGCAACTTCTTGCGCCGCAGTCTGCTTAATGGGCTGCTTTTCCACTCCCGATTGGATTCATAGACTACCCGATGATTTGCAAAGCAGCGAAGAAATGCAGGCCGGCGATCTACCAGGGATGTACATCCGTCCTGTATTTACTCGATATTCCATAGCCGATCCGCATAGCTTCTCCAGCGCCACGCAGATCATCCACATCCCGGATGATGCCAGCGGAACGTACTATAAGATTCATACCTACGAACAATGGGTTCGCGGCGAAGCCTCGCGCAGCATTTACGGCGAGAAAGGGAAGTTTGAGCGAAAGGGCCCCTGGGTCTTACTGAAGCCTCTGGCGGTGTATCATCGCAGTCAGGGGCCCGTTCGGATGGATTCCGAGGAAAGCATGCGACGCTGCGTGGCCTCCCTTTCTGTGAAAGAGGCAATGCACCGTCTGGATATTAGAAAGAAATTTGTGGAGCGCGATCCACTCA
>JAGRNC010000877.1 GCA_020440935.1 Leptospiraceae bacterium
CAGAGATTTCAACGACAGATCCTCGTCCAGAAATGGCCGCTGCGCTTTCATGAAAGTTTCCAATTTGTCTACGTAGGCGCGGGCCGTGTTTGTATCCAGGCTTTGCTTGGAATAGGGCTCCGCCCGGTAGCCAGGCGCATCCAGCACTCCGGGGTAATTGAGCGCAAAGTACAGAATAGCAAATATTGCGATCAAGTGATAGGGGATTTCAATCCAGTGAAATGGTATAGGCAGCGCTCCAATAAAGACCGCAGTTGCCAGTAATAGATAAAGGCAATGATTCGAGCCAAAGTACGAAAGAATAACAAGCATCCATCGAAAAGAAGTTCGATCCAGACCGGGTTGCGAATAAGCATTGCGTAGCTCAATCCCAGCGGTAACCAGGAAGATGGCATTATATACGCCGATGCAGGTCATAAATCCCAGGGTGTAGCGCCCGACAATACCGCCCTGCATGGCGATAGCCTCCACCGAACGAAACAGGGAAAAAGAGTGAAATAGCCAGATCTGAACAGCGACAGTGCCCATCGCCAGGGCACCAATGAAACCCATGAGACGGCGCGACGGCCCGGCCTTCCCAAGGCGAAGTCGAATATAGATGAGAATCAGTGGGCCGTGGATCCATGCCAGCGGAAACAGAAGAAACGGAACAAAGAGCAAAAGCGAAGATTTTAGAGCAAACAGGTAACGACACCAGAGAACAATGGCCTGTACACCTATGGCTGCCCCCAGATAGGCGCTGTCCTTCTTAAGCCTTAGCAGTAAGAACGCGGATAGGAAAGAGGCCAGGGCAGGGGAGACGATTGCAATGCTGGTAATCATTATGGTCTGCCTAATCTCTTACGAATGGCGGAGCTCGATTTAATGAAATCTCGGCCAGCCGACGCTTCCTGTCAACGGACTAACGGCAGCGCCACAGATCTCTGCGAACGGAATGGAGCACTT
>JAGRNC010000087.1 GCA_020440935.1 Leptospiraceae bacterium
CCATGGGTTCGGCGTAGGATGTCATGGCAGTAGTTCCGCCTTCCCATCCCATGGCCTTCGGATCGGGCTTCATCCAGAGCTGCACGGCTCGCGTCTGCACCGTTTCCGTGGTCTCTACCATTTTCTTCCAGGAATCGTTCTGGTTCAACGCTTCGCAGACGATGGGAAAGGCCCCAATAGATAGACCCATCACCACTTTATCAAAGTCGCTGCCCTGCTGCAAAGTGATCTTTCGAACGCAATGATTCTGCCAGTAGGATTCAAAGTTAGCTCCGGCTTTCTGAAGCTCCACGCCGTTTTTAATCTGTCCCCACGCTGGCTCGGAGGGCCAGCAGGGAAATCCTTTCACTTCGTACAATGGCTCATATTGGTCAGCGGTGATTTCTGCCTGCACATCAAAGTCCAGGCGAGCCACAGATTGGCCAGAGTCGTCAAGAGCTAGTCCGGTAAGTTTGTGAAAGAACTTGAATTCTACTCCGCGCTGCCTGGCCAAAATCTCATACATGGGAGTGAAGACGGCATCGCCCATTCCCGCCTCCATGGTCCAGAGCGGAGCGCCTTTGTAGGCAAGCCCCAGATTTAGCATTGTCTTTGCGGCGGCGCCGGCGGGCATACTGGCATCGTCCGGCTTACCGGTGCCACCTTTGAATGCAAAGGCCAGATCGTACAGCGCACGAACGCCGGCCGACCAGGCCGAGGCTTCCGAAGCGCCATGTTTCATGAGCCAGCGTCGAAAATCCTGATTGTTGATTCGGTTGTATCCATCGGCGCCGTAAGGCAGCACATCAACAAGCAATCCCAGCCCCAGCGCCAGACCCATATCCAGAAGATTCCAGTAGAAGATGAGATCCTCGAATCCATCGCCTTCTTCGGGCTGCAGATCGGCCAGCCTGGACTGCATACCTCGGATTAGATCCGCGCCCAGATCAGGAGATTCATCCTTTTCAAAGCACCGATCGATGAATCCATGTATTGCATCCAGAATGGGATGGGTGGAGCGATTTCCCTCGGGAGCATTTCTTTCATCGTTTGGGTCTTTTAGACGAGCGGCCTGCTTTTCTCCGACAGAAAACGCATCTTTCAAATCATCGCCGATGGACTCCAGCGCCTTGTCGATTTCCTCCTCCCAGCTGAGACTATTCTCCCAACCAGATTCGAGATGGGAAAAAACCGATTTGAGAAATCCAAGCAAATCACGAATCAAAAGTAGCAGCGGAGGCAGATTGATTCCATCCCCTGGAAGGCCAGGAAGTTCGGGAAACTCCAGCTTTCGGGTGACCCAGTGTTTCCCGCTGCGCCCATGCACCTCTTGCTGAAGGGTTACCAGATTCACAGGCTTAAATGCATCGGTCCAGGATCGAAATGGATTCTGGGGCTGCTTAATCCATTCTCCGTAGGCATCACGCATCAGCCGGAATGCATTTTCATAGAAGCCCATGAACATATGCAGTCCGTGCTCCTCAATCCGATCACCCCGACGAATATCCCGGCCACTGGCACCCTTTCCGCCCAGGCGCCAGCCCATCTGATATATGGTGACCTGGTATTTATTTCGAAGTTCTTCCGTGGAGGTTAGATAGAAGGCGGCAGTCATTGCGCCGAGCCCTCCTCCTAGAATCGCGATTTTTTCCTTTTTCATTGAATCCCTTTCCTACCACGAACATTTAAGAAATGTTAGTTTCTAGGCGGATTGCAAGCACTGTCAATGGAATTCGGTTCCGCCGATTAGGGTAAGAAAATGGGCTTCCAAAGATTCATGGCAAAGGAGCATGGAAAATGAGCGGTCACTCCAAAATGAAGAAGGGTAAAAAATTCTCTGTCCTCGATTTCGACCCGACTGATACCAGAGCGCTCTGCATCCCGGAGCTTCGCAAGACCCGGGAATCTAGAAAACCAGAGGTGCGCGGCGCAATCCTGGCTCGTCGGTAAAGACACCAGAAAATCCTGGAATGGTTTGTAGATAATGCAGGTCGGCCCTTCTGTTTACGGTGTAATAGTACAGGGATCGATCTTCTGCGGATTGTATTGCTTCGGGCAGTACCAGGTCTCTTTCTCCTCGAAAGGGAAGATGAAATCGATGGCTCTGGAAAGGATACAGTAATGCTTCGGGCTGATCGAGACTGGAAAACAGGTATCCGCCTTCGAAGCCCAGGTGCAATGCCTCATCCACGATATTCCACTGGAAGGATGAGATTACTGGCGCATGGAACTGCTCCAGAGCCGGGCGGATCCGGTGCAATGTTTCCGCATCGTCCTTAATCTCAAAGTTTATAAGCAATCCCGAGCCCGCGTAGCGTTCCACGAATCGATCGAAAGCCATGAGCTCCGGAAAAATTCTCCGAAATTCATCGAGCGTAAGGTCTTCCACTCGCTCATCGATTTGAAACATCCGGAATAATGTGTTGTCGTGAAAGATAACAATGTGGCCGTCCCGTAGCCGCACCAGGTCCAATTCCACGGAACGGAAGCCCAGCCGAAGGGCCTCGTCAAAGGCGGCTTCGGTATTTTCAATGTGGCGGCGGTGAACGCCGCGGTGAGCATACAGTTGCATATTCGGCCTGTAGCCTTATGGGTCGTCTTTGCCCGTTACAACTATATGACAATCCAAATAACAATCTGCATCGAAAGAACTGAGATTTTTTTGCGGCCCAATTCAGACGGCATAGGGCCGTGTTTGCCTGTCGGCGACCGGAGCATCAAAATAGGAGAGCAGATTTTCACGAGAGAGCCATAATGATTTGCATGGCAGTCCGGCCAAAGAATGCTCAACAGTATCCTGATCTCAGAAACCAGCCACGTAGCGTGGAACAATCGTTATATTTCTTTAACTTTCCAGGGTAACCTTTTTGTCATTGATTCGAAACATACGAGATGCCATATTTGGGAACAGATCGAGGGCAGGAAGGTCAGAAGCCATGAATGCCTCCGAGGGCTCGAAGCCCGAAAATGACGTTCCGTACGTCAAATTAACCCAAAGGAAGAGGTGGAATATGCCGAATCCAACCATCACGTCCACGGACCGAAGACTTCAGGTCCGATTGGCGGAAGATCAACTGGAAATTGAAAAGACCCTGGCCCTGCGCTATGAGGTATTCAATCTAGAAATGAAAGAAGGTCTGCAGTCTTCTGCGGCCACCGGCAAAGACAGAGACGAATACGATCTCTACTGTGATCATTTGATTGTGGTCGATTGCACAAAAGATGATAAAATCGTCGGAACCTACCGATTACTCCGAGGTTCCGTAGCCCGAAAGAACATTGGCTTTTATTCCGAAAATGAATTCAATCTTTCCGCCCTGGACCGTCTGGACGGGGAAGTGGCAGAAATCGGAAGGAGCTGCGTCCACAAGGATTACCGGGATGGCTCGGTGATTTCTATGCTCTGGATCGGTCTGGGCAGCTACATGAATCAATTCAATGTGCGCTACCTTTCTGGCTGCGCTTCCCTGCATACCACAGATCCCCTGGAAGCATCGGAAATGTACGCTTGCATGAAAGAAAAGGAAATGATGGCGGATCCGCGCTACCAGGTCGAGCCGTTGCCAACGCATCATCTAGAAGGATTTAATCCTGAATACCAGATCGATGATGTAAAAGCAGCCTACAAAAGAATGCCTGCACTGCTCAAAGGTTATGTTCGAGCAGGAGCCCGATTTTGTAGCGAACCAGCCATCGACCGAGAATTCGGAACCATAGATTTCTACATCATCTTCGATAAGAAGGAAGTAGATAAGCGATACGGTCGTCATTACCTGTAGTTCAAGGTACTATTCCTCGAGCCTTAGGTTCGCCCGTAGCGAAGACCCCGCATTCAGCAGCGAATGTGGGGTTTTCTTTTTTATCCGGGTTTATCAAGCATCGGCGTCGCATCTAGGAGTTGACCTGCATGCAACGAACTACAGATTCTGGCAATGCTTCGGCTCCGCGGCATAATCATCCGAGCAAATCGATTGAAGATCGGCGCGTATTGTTTCTTCATTCTGGGTACATGGCTCGTTTGTTCACCCGCATGGAGCAGTCCGGAAATGACTCTGCCTCCAGGCCCCATAGATGGATTCAGCGCAGCGGATGGAAGCGGATCGGTGACTTATTTTCTGGATCATTCGGATCTCTCGATTGATGGAGTTCGAAATCTTCCCGAAATCCAGTGGAAGGCAGCAAGTAGAAAGGACATCAACGAAGGGTACACCGACGGAACATTGTGGATCCGGTTCCGAATGGATAATCAGAGTGCCACACCGCGCCATTTGTTGCTCGAGGAAGATTTTACCCTTGTGCGTAACATTCGAGTAATCGCTTTCGCTGAAGGGACTCGGTACCTGGACCGTAGCGTGGATCGTTCAGAAATCTATGCCAAACGTCCCATAGATTTTGAAAACCCGGTGCTGCCGCTCCTATTGAAGCCGGGCAAAACCGAGCTCTATGTTCGCATGGAATCGGACATGGACATGATTGCAGCACTGCAAATCTGGGATCCCGAATCATTCTCGAACAGTGCTAGCCGACGCGAGCTCATCTTTGGACTGCTATACGGAGCCGTTGGCCTTATATTTCTGTACAACTTGCTGATCTGGTTTTCGCTGCGCGATGGGGCCTATCTGTTCTATTCGCTTTATTCGCTGGCCTTTCTTTTCTACTTTCTGGCCTATTATGGACAGGGGGCCCGCTACATCTGGGGCGATTGGCCCTGGTTCGAACTTCGTTCGGTACCTATTGTGATGTCAGTCCAAATAGGTTTGATAGCTTCCGAATTCTTTCGCAGATTTTTGTTCATCGATGCAAGACAGAAATACATGTATCGGATCATTCGTGGGATTCAGATATTTTCTCTATTCCTTCTACTTGCTTCCATTGTGCTTCCGCCCAATCAGTCCATCGGCATCTTTCCTCTCTACGCAATCACATGCATCGTTGTCATGGCCACGATTTCGGTGTTTCGTTGGAGACAGGGCGTCCAGGGAGCCTTCTTTGCGGTGGTTGCTTTTATTATTCTATGGCTTGCCGGCATCGGAGCGTCTCTGCGCAGTCTGGGGGTTCTCCCCTACGACAATGTTACGATGTACGGTGTTGCATTCGGCAATGTATTTGAACTGCTCGTTCTTTCTTTTGGTCTGGGCTATCGATTGAATCAAATGCGTCAGGATACAGCGCTGGCCAGCAATCGAAGCGATGCACTGGTAGACCTCCTGCAGGGACTTCCCTATGCAGTGGTTCTTCGGGATGCGGCCGGCCAGCTACTGTTCGCAAATTCCACCGCTCGATCCATGTATGGCGATACTATTCCGGTCTGGAGAGGAGATGGTGTGCACGCCAATGCCAATGCAAATTCAATGCGCTGGATATCCATGCATTCCAGGCGAATCAAGCTTCAATCCATGGATGCAGAGCTGCAACTACACTCGGATGTATCCGGAGAAATTCAACACACTCTGGAGCTCCAGGAGCGCCATGCGGCGACTCTCGAAGCCAAGCAAGTGGCGGACCAGGAAAGAAATGCGCAAAATGAATTTCTGGAAGCGATGGACCTGGAGATTCGCTTACCGATGTCTGCAGTGTACCAATCGGCAAGCGTACTATACGACCTGGAGCTCAATACCGAAGAACGGGAACTTGCAGGCATTTTGAGGCGAAGTAGCGCACATTTGCTGGGGCTGCTCAAAGATCTGGCCGACATACATCGAATCGAGTCCGGCGATATGACCGTGCGGGCGACAAACTTTTCGCCCGAAGAACTTCTTAGAAACGTATACTCATTGTTTGCGCCGGTGGCTCGGGAAAAAGACCTGTCGTTGGAGCTGGATATAAAATCACTGCCGCCGGCGATGAGTCAGGATCCGCTACGATTGAGCCAGGTAATTGGCAATCTGCTAAACAATGCCATCAAATTCAGCGAGGAGGGGACGATTCGCCTGAGTGCCACGACCGAGTCCAGGCTTCTACTTGTTCATGTGATTGACCAGGGTCCGGGCATTGAGGCCTCCAAGCAGGCCTTTCTATTTCGAAAATTCGAACAACTTGGTTCCGATACTTACCGAAGATTCGGAGGCACCGGCCTTGGATTAGCCATTTGTCGCGGGCTTGTTGAAGCCATGGGCGGGAAAATACACTGCGATAGCGCTCCAGGCCATGGCTCCGATTTCTGGTTCTCCGTTCCTTACACAGAAGCGGACGAAGAAAAGATCAGGGCAATGCCATCCAATACAACCTTCCCCGGTCTAAAAGTGGCGCTATCCTTGCGTGCCGGAGACACTTCAGAGTTGCTGGAAGAGCAACTCAACCAGCTGGAAATTGAAACCTCGCCTCTAGCCACCATTCAATCGCAACCGGATGCTATCATTTTTGACCGGGCCGAAGAGCTCCGCGAATGGCATCAGATTTCAAGCCATGGTACCCCGGCTCTTCTGTACTGGAGCGAAGCAGACATGGACGCTCCGGATATTAACTACTTTGCTCGAATCCCCTTTCCACCATCCAAAGAGCAATTGCGGGACATCATGGCTTCTCTTCTCTGGAGCGCCCGGAAGTGAAGCATGCTGGTCTTCTTTTAATGGGAGGTTGCATGATAGCCGTACTTGGCGGATGCGCCGACAAAGCTTCCATTCCGCAGCAGAATTCGAGTTGCTCCAGCCCCACCATCCAGTCCGGGGATTCCAATCAAGAAGCCATTCTGCGTTCGGAATGTGCCGTGTCCGAGCCAACGGTGTTGCTGCTCTGTACGGGCGGAATTCCAGTACGAAATCTGACGGTAACGGTTCTGCACGATGGCGTAAAACAAAGCTACGTCCGAACCATGGGTGAATCCATGCCTGCGTCCTGGGACCCAGCGCCATGCTTACCATTGGAATTCTCGCCGGGCATTAGTAGTGTAGAAGTTCGGTTCAACCAGAACCGGCACTCTTTCTCCTGGACGATTCGCAGCGAAGCTGAAGTGTCCCGCAACGCAAGAAACCTGGCGTTCGGATTGATCTATGGCGCTACTCTGATCCTATTCTTGTACAACGGCCTCCTTGCCCTCTCAACCGGGGAGCGAATTTATATCAGCTATGCACTGGCATCCATTGCCGCAGTACTATTTCAATCCATGTATCTGGGGCACGGATTGTGGTTCTGGCCCAGCGGGACAGTTGGACTAACATCGGCCCTTCCGTTCACCTGGTTTTTGTTCTATGGATTTGCAATTCCAGACTTCCTGCGACGATTACTCAAGCCGGACCCAGGATATAAGCTCAAGATTGCCTGGTCGCTGGAGTGCCTTGGCCTTGCCTGCGCTCTCAGTTCTTTGCTCTGGCCCCATCTGTTCGCCGAAATATCGTACGCCTTGACCGCACCGCAGTTTTGCTTTTTTTTCTATCTTGCCGCCCATCGATTTCGCGGAGGCTACCAGCCTGCCGTTTTCCTGCTGGCCGGATTGCTTCTTTCTCTGATTACGGTGCTACTTCATTTCGCGCGCATGCAGCAATGGATTCAGGATGTGCCCATTCTCTATTATGCGCAGCCCATAGGCTCGCTCCTGGTGCTTCTATTTCTATCCATGGCTCTGGGCTCGAGGATTCGAATCCAACGTCTCACAGGAATGAGTGCACGAAGCCGAGAAGAATTTCTTCGCAATCTCGTAAACGCAACGCCGTACCCCGTTCTCGTAATGGATCATCCCCTGTCCGGTGCTTACTACTGGAACCCGGAGGCAGCGAAAGTCTATTCCGTCCAGGACGGTTTCACACTAAATGAACGTGCGCTGAATCCTGGTGAATTACGGGATCTGGAGAGTTCCCTTAAGGAACTGGGATCGGTAAATCGGCATCTGTGCAGCCTCCGGGATGCAGACGGCTTGGAACGACAAATGGCCGTGTCCGTTCGACCGATTCAATTTCAGAATAGAAAAGGTTTTCTGCATGTGCACGTGGACCGTACCGCGGAGCTGCTGGCCCAAAAACAATCGGAAGAAGAACAACTTGCTCTGGAACAGGCCACCGTTGAGGCCTCCCGCGCTACTGGAATTCGCGAGGACTTCATCGCAGCCATGAGTCATGAGATTCGCACTCCCATGGCGGGGATTATTGCGGCGGCAGAACTTCTTTCCGACTCCCGGGGGCGGACCGGAGCCCTTGGCAGAATACTTACAAGAAACGCTCGTCGGCTTCTGGCATTGCTGAACGACATACTGGATTTCTCCAGAATTCGCGCCGGAAAAATGCAGACCGATGCGAATCGATTCCTTGTTGCCGAATTTCCAGAGAACGCGCTAAGAAGCCTGCAAAAGAGTCTTCAACGAAACCGGCTTGATCTGCAATATAAAATGGATCTGCATCAAGATGATGCATTCATCGGCGATAACAATCGAATGGAGCAAATCCTGGAGCGCCTGGCCTACGCGCTCATGCGCAGCCGATCGAACGGACGAATTGACGTGTCGGCCACGCTCGATGGAAGGCATAACGAGATGGTTCTGCAAATCGCGATTCGGGCTCCGCTCACTCCCGGATCGGACTCCGGAGCCTGGGAACGTCTGGCAGCCTCCAATCGGTACTACCGCCCGGCCAATGCACGGGAACTGAATCTGATGCTTGCGCGAGGCTTGCTCGAATTACTGGGAGGACAGCTCCAAATCCGTCGCTCCGACGCCGCGGGACTGGATCTCAGTCTGCGCTTTCCAGTCCAGCGAACGGAACGCGCCCCACAAGTCACCGATTCTGCTCGGCTGCATCAGAGGCTTTTCATTTTGCTCTTCGAAGACAGCCCGGACAATGGGGTCTTATTGAAGCGGCTCCTGGAAAGACAGGGGCATTCCGTGGCCATTGTCGACAAGGCCATAGATGGGCTGGAATGGCTAAGAGAAAACCTACCCGATCTGATCCTCATGGATTTGCATCTTCCTGATATGGACGGATTCGAAGCAGCCAGAAGGATTCATTCGCTCAATCCGCACCTTACGATTGTGGCGCTCAGTGCCAGTACATTGGATCGAGATCGTGAGGCTGCCCGGGAAGCAGGAATGGTGGGCTTCCTGGCCAAACCGATCCAAAGAAAGCAGTTCGAATCCTTAATTGAAGAACTGTTC
>JAGRNC010000878.1 GCA_020440935.1 Leptospiraceae bacterium
TCCGGTGGACTTGGTTCCAATGCTTCTTCCCCTCTTCTTACCAGCGATTCGGCGGAAGGCGCGCTGGTGCTGGGTGGCTACGACGGATTTGTTCGTGCCTATAGTCAAGATAACGGCAAAGAACTGTGGTCCTTTCCTACTCGCGATCACATCTACGCCAGCCCCGCTCAGCAAGCCGACGGAACGATAATCGCAGCGTCGGCCGATGGAAGCGTTTATGCGATCAATCCGGATGACGGCACTCTGATCTGGCAATACGATACCCTGGAACCGATCCGATCTTCGCCCGCAATCGATGGAAACGGAATCATTTATGTAGGCTCAGGCGAAGGAAAACTATTCGCAATCAATCCGGACGGAACTCTGCGCTGGGCTTATCAATGCATTACCGAAGTTCGCAATGATTTGAATGGCTCTCCCGGCCTGGGCTTTGAAGGCATTTACATAGCCGGCGAGAGTGGAGAGGTATTCTTTGTTCCCTACGATTACCCGCTTTCCGAACGCGGTAAGGCCGATCCACGATCCATCCAGGGGCCCGGGGAAATTCTGCCAGACGATGGAGTATTTCTTGTATGGACCGGACGTTTTGGCGAACTAATTCCTGATCCACCAGAGCAGATCGATGCAAACGAGCCACTGGTGTTTCGGATGTTTGTGCGCAAAGATGGAGACACGGTGCTTTCCTCCTTCGATGCTTCCTCGTTTACGGCCAAATTCGAGCCCGCGAATGAGGAAGCCGCCGCACCCATTGTGGCCATGGCCGCCAATGAGAGATTCGTATCTTTGATTCCCCAGGAGACCTGGATGGGGCCAGAAGGAGGAACGCTGAAGCTGACCATCTCCGGAAAGTATCTAACCCGGCATTCCAGAATTGGACTCAAGTTTTTTGGAGGCGAAGAAGCAGGGGCCTTTTCGCGCACT
>JAGRNC010000879.1 GCA_020440935.1 Leptospiraceae bacterium
TAAAATGAAATGGCCAGAATTTATATCCTTCGAACGCTTCCAGCAGATAGAAGGCGCCCGAGTAAGAGAGAATTGTTATGAGCAAGACCCCCGGGAGGATCAGGTCTACGGCCCTTACCCCGATCGCCGAATGACCCGTCCCTGCGGTGTGCTTCGCAGTGTCATTGGCCTCCCGGTGCCTCATCTTCGGTGGAACTGGGCGCAGTAATCCCGCGAGGCATAGTAGCAATGCCAGGTCGAATAATTCCAGGAATCGACCGCCGGGGTGGTTTCCGAACAGCGATCCGCCGGCGATCATTAGGCTTCCCGCAATCACCGGGCGCAGAAAGGAAATTGCGCCAAACAGTAATAGAATCAGGAAGAAGCCATAGAAATATGTGCTAGGATAGAATGGATAAAAAGAGAGAAACAATAGGCCCGCAACAAGATACAGGACTGGCCATGCACTATTGGATATTGTCTTCTTGATGTCCATTATTCTGAACTTCGCTTCTGAGGCGAAATGTCGCTCCTGCCAGCGACCCTTGCCCGGGAACAATTCACTTTAGCCCCTAGGTCTCGCCCCGGACCAATTATCTTCTAATTTCCCATCCATTGGCTGTTCGCCTGAAGCCGTTGTCTGGTTCTACGAAGGTGCAGGCTTCAGCGAGGTGGAATGGATCCGTTATGGCAAGTGGATCGTTCAAGGTGGACCCCGTTCTTCTATCCACCGATCTCAGGCCGTACTGGCACATGGGATGAAAATGGGTATTTGCGATGCAACTGGAAAATAGGGTCCGGGCTAACTTGAGATTCTCGCCTCGGTTTATTCCGGCGTCGGCCAAGAACAAATACTCCGATGCGACCAGGGTTATCAGGGATGGATCGGTGAATGACACCATATATGGAATTCGATACGGCGGGCCGGCGAAGC
>JAGRNC010000880.1 GCA_020440935.1 Leptospiraceae bacterium
TGCATCCAGTTCGGTGGTGGATGCTGATAGTCAGGACATGAATTCCAGGCTTACCGATCTATTCAAGACGGCCCTGGAGAACGACCGAGTTACAATTCGCACAGAACCATTGAAATCTGAAGAAATACCGGCCATGATTCTATTGCCCGAGGAGCAACGCAGAATGGCCGAGATGTCCGCTCTATGGGGCGAAAAGGAGAATCCTTACCAATCCGAGCATACGCTTCTCATCAATACTCGAAATCCACTCATTCAGAACCTGGGACGTCCCGGAATTCTAGGGGCCGATGGAAGTCAGGATGGGAAGAAAGCCCGGGTGGCTCGTCAGGTCTATCACCTGGCGCGTCTTTCGCAGGGCGCCGCCAGTCCCCGGGATATGGAAAATTATGCCAGGGAGATATTTTCGCTCTTGCAAGAACTGCTCTGATTGAATGTATTTACCTTGCGATCCGGTATCTCCGGATTCGAACGGTACCAAGGAGTATACAATGAATCGAAAAAGATTGGGAGTGGTAATTGTTACCCTGGCGCTTGCCAGCTGTTCTTCCATACCAATTCTGAGCGGTCTGTTCATCGACGACGCGCAAATGAATCAGATGGGCGTTGACGCTTTTGAAGAAATCAAGCAGAAAGAAACCATCGAAACCAACGCTTACTATAACAACTACGTAAAGTGTGTGGCCAAAAATATTCTCGCTGTAACCCAGGATCCCACTGGAGTGAAAGAATGGGAAATAGTGGTATTCCGCAACAATGCGGTTAACGCTTTCGCATTACCCGGAGGAAAAATTGGCGTTTACACCGGTTTACTGAGCGTTGCAAAGAACCAGGATCAGCTCGCAGCCGTTATTGGCCACGAAGTGGGTCATGTAATCAAACAACACAGCAAAGCCAGGTATCAAACGGC
>JAGRNC010000881.1 GCA_020440935.1 Leptospiraceae bacterium
TTTCTGTATGTGCCAGGGGCTATGCCGCAGGATGTCCTGGATGACCTGCAAGTCCAATGGGAGAATATGTTTTCCAACAATCAAAACAACCACCGGTTTCCGATTCTGACTGCGGATGCGCCGGATCTGAAATGGACGAGCTTGAACAGCATGACCGAGATGGCGTTTGAGAAGCTGATGCAGTGGGTTACAACGTTCACTCTGGCAGCCCATGGGATGGACCAGGCAGAGCTCGGATTGCGGCTCATGGGATCGCAGACATTCAGCGAAGGCTCAATGGATGGTCGAATTAATTCCGCTATGACCCGAGCGAAGAAAGCCCTGCTCGCATACTTCTCGGATGTCTGTAACGACATCAAGGAGACCGTGGACCAATTCAATCCCACGCTTTTCACCTTTAAGGGTGTCGAGGTGGACGACGAGGACAAGAAACTCGACAGGGATCAAAAACTGGTCAAATCTATCGAATTCCAGGACGAGGTTCGGGTCCGAAGAGGCATGCCGACAATGGGAGAATCACTGGCCAAGATCTACAACCTGCCGCCCGAAGATGCCGAGAAGGTTAAGTTTGCCGGCGCTTTTGTACTGGAGCCCACCTGGAATCAGACCGGCGCCCAGATAGTGTCGCAGGTCTCAGGAGGCGATGGGGCGCAGGGCGGTGAGCAGACCGATCTCTTTGATGACTATTCTCCCGACGAGGAGGATACCCAGGAGAATTGGGACTCCTAGTTTTGGAATTGTTCGAATGGCCCCGGGATATCGACCAGTGATGGGTCGGGGGTACTATCCAGCTCTGCAGCAATCGTTCGTTTAATGCCAAGAATCATTCCGGCGGTGGCAGCGTAGGCATCCGCTTTCTGGATAATGTAGGACACTAAATCGGTCTTCTGGACCGCGGAA
>JAGRNC010000882.1 GCA_020440935.1 Leptospiraceae bacterium
CTTTGCCGATCGAATGGCCGATCCGCTGCCCGCGGATGAAAATGGAAACGGAAAAATGTCCCGATTGGTTTCCTCCCCGGTGGCCGCATCGGGCGAAAAGGGAAATGGTACCTCGGAGGCCTCCGCACAGAAACAAGCGGGCTCTTCCAATGCGACCATCGCTCAGGAAGAAGTGGATCCCGATCAAATCTGTCGCGTACTATCGGAAAGCGACGGGCTTCATATCGAAGTACCGGCAGAAAGTCCACTTTTCATCAACCAATACGTCACCTTAAAAGGCGATTCGAAAAGCGCTCTGGCGCGGATTCACTCGGATCGAAAGCTCCGTCCGTTAATAGAGCGAAGCGCTCTTAATATTTCGCCGCGAAACCGAGAACAGCGATTCGCCATGGATGCCTTACTGGATCCCGACGTGGAACTGGTAACTCTTGCTGGAATGGCTGGAACGGGAAAGACTCTACTGGCCATCGCCTGCGGATTGGAGCAAATCCTGGAAGAAAAGCGATATCGCCGGCTTCTGGTGGCCAGGCCTGTGATTCCCATGGGGCGAGACCTGGGGTTTCTACCCGGCGAATTGGGAGAAAAGCTTCGCCCCTGGATGCAGCCAATCTACGATAATCTGGAATTTATCCTGGGCGCAGACGATGATCCTGGAAATCAGGAAGGGGACAAGAAAGCGCCTGCGCAGGGAACGATTCAGTACCTGATGCAGAGTGGTCTTCTGGCCGTGGAGCCCCTGACATACATTCGCGGACGTTCCATTCCCGAGCAATATGTAATCGTGGATGAAGCCCAGAACCTGTCGCCGCATGAAGCAAAGACAATTATTACGCGGGCCGGCGAGGGTACGAAGATTGTTTTTACC
>JAGRNC010000883.1 GCA_020440935.1 Leptospiraceae bacterium
GAAGCGAGGAACGCCTGCTTTGCGAAAGTATTTCTGAGCCAGAATGTCCACGGCCACCTGGGACCACTTCTCGGGGACTTCCACGTCTTTGGCTTCGAAGACGACGGTACCGTCTGGATTAACGATCCTGGACGTTCGTTGCGTCCATGGGAATAGTTCTGTAACGCGGGAGTTGCGATATGGATGCTCAAGATCAATTTCCTGAGCCGTGCTGGTCTGATTCTGGGACGTAAATAAGCGGCTGATTCGCATTTCTGGCTCTACCTCAAAACAAAATAAATGATATTGCTATGCTTGGCCTTTCTGCAATGCAGAAAGTCGACTACACAGCGCCCGAAGGCATCTCGGATGTCCGCGGCTGGTTGCCCGAAGGCCCCGCCATTTAAACGAATAATCCAGGGGATGGGTATCAGAATCCTGGATTATGTCTCATTTTTTCCGCGGTACATTTCCCGAAAACCGGAGTCTGAAAGAGATAGAATCCGGCTCTTGATCAGTCAATATTTTTGTCTCCAGGTTACACATTTTTGTCCGAAAAATCGTGGATTATGTCGTCCAATAGGATTCAGATTTCCGGAATCCAGAGCTGTGCGAATGCCTGAAAATGAGGCAGTTCGCCGCGATGAGGCGAAGGGCGGCTGCGTATTCGGGTCATAAGCGAATTGCAGCGAGCCAAGCAGGATCATCGCCCCAGGTTTGGCCAATCAAACTCGGCCAGACTATCCGGGATGCGGTAGCCAAATGCGATGGCGATGCCGGTAGACGGAAACTCTTTGGTATGATCATACTGGAACTTCGTCTGTTGCATGAATAGATGCTGATACTCCACTCTTGTTTGCACGAAAGTCTGTTCCGAT
>JAGRNC010000884.1 GCA_020440935.1 Leptospiraceae bacterium
CTATGCCAATGACGATGTGCCGAAGCATCTGCAATCGATCACCACGCAGGTGGTGCTTACACGGATGTATGCATCGGTGTTTGCATCGCTAAAAAAACAGGGCATCAAGCGGCTGATCAGTATTGGGAAGGCCTCCAAAGATATACTTTATAAGAATCCACGATTTGATGCGCGCACAATTTTGCTCATTGCGCGCATGGAGAATCTAAACGATTACACTATATTTCGCAGCATCGCCACAGAACTGGATAAAATCGGAATTACCGTAATCGATCAAACCACTTATCTAGATGATTGCTTTCTTCCGGAAGGGAGATACGGCAGAAAACTCAAAGACAAAGAGCTGGAAGATGTTGCGTATGGCATGATGTATGCCAGAGAGATGAATCGTCTGGACATCGGACAGACTGTGGTAGTGGGCCAACGATCTGTGATTGCGGTAGAATGCGTGGAAGGCACTGATCAGTGCATTCTCCGCGGCGGTGCGCTCTATGCCCGAGGAGGCGCCGTCGTTTGCAAGGTGGCCAAGAAAAATCACGATCGTCGGTTTGATGTGCCGGTAACAGGCGAAAGTACACTTCAGAGCATGGCCGATTCAAAGTGCAAGGTTCTGGCAGTAGAAGCCGGGGCCACCATCGTTGTGAACAAAGAAGAGTTCTTAAAAAGTGCGAAGAAGAAAGGAATCACCGTAATATCGCTTCAGGAAGGCGAAAAGGGATTCATGGATGCCAAAAAGCTAAATCGCATCAATCGAGGTGGATCATGAGCGAAGCGAAACCGACGCCCACGTCCAAGAAGGCAGCTCGAAAATCCACTTCACCTTCGGCGGGCAGCGCGAGCAATCCATCCGATACCA
>JAGRNC010000885.1 GCA_020440935.1 Leptospiraceae bacterium
CATGGGCATCACCAACCGATCTGATTTTGAATCTCGCCAGCGAATTAGGGCTTCGCAGCCAATCACAGCATCCATAGGACCCGAAATAATCGGTTGAAAATGGAGCAGAAACTCCCTCTCATCCAGGGCTTCGCGCAATCGCTGCTGTAATCGAATCCCATTCGCTGTCTGTTCCGGCACCGAATCCAGTATGGCCCACTCAATGGCGGGATCGGTCCGCATAGTTCGGAAGTGCGCGGAAGACCACAGGATGATTTTCTCCAACGGATCCAGTTCGGCCCAGGCGAGCGATAGTGGCGTTGCGCAGATGAGGGTCTTTAAGCTGTAAGAATAGGATCCCAGAGCCAGAGTATGCTCCAGGGTTGCCTTCAGCCTGATGAGGATTTCGGGCAATGTAGAGCCATTGGTTTGCCCTTTGTCAGGAGCAGAAGTTAGTATTACGAAGTGGGAGTCATCCCAGCGTGCTGTCACCGATGGGTCCGGATAAGCTTCGACCAATAGGGCCGCCGCCTGACGCATTATTACATCGGCTACCGAACAGCCTTCGCTCTCAGAAATATCCCGAAAATTCTCAATTGAGATCACGATCATTGTATGGGTACGTAGCATACGATCGCGATCGCGCGCGAATGCCGCAATAAAGCCTACTCGATTGGGCAATTCTGTAATCGGATCGGCCATGGTAAGTCGCTTTAGCAAAGCCTCGGCCTGGCTTCTCCATTCGTTTTCTTTGTTTAGTTTACGATTCGAATCTTCAAGAGCCGCTGTGCGTTCTGATACAAGATCCTCCAGGTGGGCTCGCATCAATTCCAGCGCATGATTCGCTTTTCTTTGCGAGCGGCTGTAAAGGCTG
>JAGRNC010000886.1 GCA_020440935.1 Leptospiraceae bacterium
AGCGCGGACCAATGGAGCCAGATCACGGCCGCCCATAGGACAACCGTCGTTCGAATCGCGGACGGTCTGGGGCGGGTCCAAGCAAACCCTCTCCGCTAATTCCTATTGATCTTTGCTTTCGGCATTCCAATTCTGCCTGAAGAAATGAATGATATTACTGCAAAGCAAATCAGCCTTCGAAATGCATCCGCCGAAGGATTCGTTTATTGTAGCAAAGAGACGCTGGATCGAGTAAGGGCCAATGATCTGCCCAAAGAAGATCTGTATGGCATGGCCCGTGCTGCGGCTATGTTGGGAGCCAAGCGAACATCGGATTTAATCCCGCACTGCCATCCGGTTTCCATCGATGGGATGGAGATTTCCATCGATACGCAAGATAATCCTCCCGCGGTAAAAGTTTCGGTTTCTGCACGATCCATTGGACGCACCGGGATTGAAATGGAAGCCCTCACCGCAGTTAGCGTTGCATCTTTGGTTATTTATGATCATCTCAAGCCCATCGACAAAGACCTTCGCATTTCCGATGTAAGACTTCTGGAGAAAACCGGCGGAAAGTCCGATGCCAGGCTCAAGCGATATGCGGCCGGAGCCAGCGCGGCCATTTTGATCTGCTCGGATTCTGTTGCTGCCGGTAAAAAAGAGGATGGCGCAGGCGTTGCTATCGCCGAAGTGCTGAGCAAATTCGAAGTTACAATTAAGGAAACGGTGGTCGTAGAAGATGTGGCCGATGCCATTCGCAAGGCAGTCCAGGGCTGGGTGGGCGCGGTAGACTTGATCGTCACAACCGGCGGCACCGGCCTGGGGCCCAGGGATGTAACCACAAATGCCATTCGCG
>JAGRNC010000887.1 GCA_020440935.1 Leptospiraceae bacterium
TCCTGACTCCCCGGCGTTGCAGATTCCGTCTTCATTTCTGATCTCCATCTCGATTCCTGCTGCTGGCTTTCCCGCCGATGCAGCCAGATGATCGGCCTGACCCGACAGGATAGCCCGGTGGTCATCCATAGAAAGAATCGTTGCAACGCCCGTTGTTTCGGTAAGGCCGTACGCCTGAGTATAATCGCATTGCAGAACGGAGTGGCTGGCCATGAGCAAAGATCGGGAAATTGGCGATGCTCCGTAAATTAAGTGCTTCAATGAATGGAAATCCCCTTTCCTGGCCTCGGGATGCGAAATAACAGCCTGCTGCATGGCGGGAACCATCAATCCATGGGTTAATCCAAGCTTTCCGATTCCTTCAATAACAGCCAGGGGATCAAAACGAGGAAGTACAAAGTTTGCGGCCCCGCCGAACAGACCAAGAAACAGACAACCGACTCCAGCTATGTGAAAAAATGGAGCACAAACCAGATTTCTGGAGTCAGTGCCAAAGCCGGGGATTTCGAGACGTAACTGCTCCAGGAGTGCAACAACGTTAAAATGAGTTAACGGCACTCCCTTTGGTTTGCTTGTAGTGCCCGATGTATACAACTGTAGAAAAATCTCGTCGGGCTCGGGAAGAACTCCAGGTAGATCATAGGTGACGTGCGAGGAGTAGAAATGCGCGCTTGCCTGCATGGGAGGAGTCTGGCCGGGGATCCATTCGGACCATTCGGGGCCGATGGTGATCGTTTGCAATTCATCCATTTCCAATTGATTGACTAGCGTGGCAAAATCATTACCCGCGAATAGAACAGAACAATCGGAATCCTCAAGAATATAC
>JAGRNC010000088.1 GCA_020440935.1 Leptospiraceae bacterium
CTCGCCCATCCGCTGGTGCAAGCGCAGTCCTCAGAATCAGAAAGTAACAATTCGGATGCTCTGGCACTCTTGGGTCTGGAACTGCTTGGTGCAGAAATCATTCCAGTGACCTCTTCGCTGCTCGTTTCGTTGCGGTCCGACCGGGGCATAACCGTCGCCGGCGACGGTACCATCCTTAGCTGGGAGAATTCCGTCAATGGCCAGCAGGCCACGGTTGTGGAGGTAGGGAATGCACCAACTTTTCTTGCTTCAGACCCAATCCTGAATGGCCGGCCATCGGTGATCTTTTCGGGCGGGGCCATGGAGTATTTGAACCTGACCTTGAGCGACACGGTGACCTATTTTGTTGCTTTTCGCAATTCGCTGACCGGGTTAACGGTGGTCCTCGAGCATAGCGATGATGCCAATTTTGTGAGCGGCGGAGGGATGTATCTGACGGGAAGTAATACAGACACGGTGGCATTTCGCCGGGGCACCGGTGGGTTCGCGACGACTATGAGTGCCCTGGATTATTTGGCCAGCTGGTCCGCGACAAACACATCGATTGTAGCAATGGGTCAATACGCTGGCTCCAATGCATCGCATATTTTCAGGCTAAATGGTACGGCTCCGACCGTAACCAATCCACTGACAAACGACCCCACCGGAAGTCAAACTGCCAGCCTCTATTTTGGCGGTCGAGGCCGACCTCCGGATGGAATGAATTTCTATTATATGGACGGGGCTATCGCGGAAATATTGATCTACGATCGAGCGCTTTCGCTGTCGGAAATTGAATCGGTGGAAACCTACCTGCTGAAGCGATACTAGTCGCGAACGATGAATTTCAGGGTTCCGTCCAGGTGACCGGAGCCGAAGTACCTGATGGTCAAATAATCACGCTAAATTTCCACTCCGCTCCTTAATAGAGCGGTAAAGATTCGGATTCCTTCTTCGATGGGATGTTCTCCGGGCCCGGCATGCACCATATCGGTCATCTCAAGAGTGATGACACCAAACATCCAGGCCCACATGGTGCGAGCGATGGCGCGATATTGATCACGACGGTGGGGAATGGCCCGCGATTGACTGGCATATCGTAAGGTTTCCAGATATACTCGGTAACTGGTGGGCAGCGAAGGGAATACTCGCCGATACGTTGCGCCACCCATGTTGCTACCAAACATCACCCGATGCAGTTCACGATTCTCGGTAGCAAAATCCCAATAGGTAAGCGCGATGGCGGTCAGCTGCTCAAAAACATCGGACGAGGACGTCCGAGCTTTTCGTAGTCTTCCAGTCAGCTCCTCTTCGCCCCGAATAATCAACGTTCGAACGATTTCTTCCTGGCTCTTAAAGTAGGCATAGGGGCTGGCCACGCTGCATCCGAGCTTACTGGCAATATGGCGCATGCTTAGCTTGTCCAGACCTTCCCGATGCAGAATATCCAGGGCAGCATCCAGAATCTCCTCCCGGCTCAGACTGCCGCGCACTCTGCGCGATTTGGCCTCTTTCTTCACCCGGGGCATGGTTTGAGCATTCTGCAGGCCCGAACACTGACAACATATTTCCGCCACTTTTTTGTGCGGCGCGCAAAAACAGACATTGACAGTATCTAACATGGTTAAATATGTGTCTTACACTGTTAGATAAGAGGATTCATATGGGAAAGCCGCTACATAACGAAGCCACAGCCTCGAAATTTCTGGGGCAGAATTTGACCTGGAAATCTATAAAGAATAGCATTCCGGATAGTGCCTATGAGAACCCATCGGCGCCCGGTATCCTGTACTTTGTTCGCGATGTGCTGGTATTCATGGGGATCTTTACTGCCCTCTATTTTGCGCAATCATGGTATCTACTGATCCCGCTCTGGTTTTTCGCAGCGCTCAGTATTAGCTCCCTCTTCATCATTGGACATGATGCCGCACACGGAGCTCTGTTTAAATCCAAACGATTGTCCTGGTGGATAGGACAGCTGGCGATGCTTCCTTCTTTGCATGCCTACAATCAATGGTGCTACGGCCATAATCGAGTGCACCATGGACATACAATAAAATTGGGCGCGGATTTTGTGTGGCATCCGGTCTCTCCGGAAGAGTTCAAACGGATGAATCTATTCCAGAGAATGCTCCATCGGCTGTACTGGTCTCCTCTGGGCGCAGGTCCCTATTATCTGATCGAAATCTGGTTAAAAGGAATGCTTCTGTATACTGCGCCACAAAAGGGGGCTCTTCGCGATAAGCTCATCGTCTTTGGATTCGCACTGACCGTGAGTGCAAGCCTCTTCGTGGTTGGAGCTTTCTCTGCCGGTAATAGTTGGATAGGCGGTATCTGGCTATGGACAAAGATGTTTCTGGTGCCTTACATTGCCTGGAACTACGTAATTGGATTTTCCGTTTACGTTCACCATATTAATGATCAAATCCCATGGAAGGATCGACAGGGATGGTCGCCTGCTTATGGCCAGCTTTTCGGGACGGTCAATTATCACATCCCTGCTCTGTTCAATTTCTTCTTTCACAATATATTCATTCACATGCCGCACCATGTCCAGGTTCGCATTCCGTTTTACAATCTAAAGGAGGCGCTGGAAGGCATCAAATCGGTGTACGGCGATTATGTGATCGAACGACGCACGCTATTTAGCGATTACATTCGATCGACCAGGCACTGCAAATTATTTGATGCCAGCGAAGGACAATGGATAACCTATCGCGAGGCAAAGCTGGCCTAGGTTCCTCGTCCGGACTGCGTTCGACATCGCGATGGGCGCAGTCCTCGAATTCACTCACGGATTTCGGAAAACTGTACCACCCGGTTACGACCACGATCCTTGGCACAATAGAGTGCACGATCGGCACATTCGATCAACTCTTCGAGGCTTTGGCCTTCGATCCATTCAGAAACCCCAAAGCTGGCCGTGACCATGAGTCCACCACGTTCCAGAGGAATGTTGAGCATCTCGATTTGTCTGCGTACCTGTTCGGCGAATCGCGCGGCCACGATTTCCGTTCCGTTTGCGCGAATAATTAAGAATTCCTCACCGCCCAGCCGGCCCACCACATCGTGACCTTCTACCAGCTCGGTCAGTAGTTCGCCCACCGCTTCTAGAACGGTGTCTCCCACTCCATGACCATGGGAATCGTTTATCTCTTTAAAATGATCCAGATCCATTAGAATCGCGGACAGTGGAGTGTTTGCCTCGGAGGAGCGCTCCAGAAGCACACGCCCCAGATCAATAAGGGCCCTTCGGTTCTTTATTCCGGTAAGCACATCAATACTGGCCAGATATTCCGCCGTTTGCCGTGCCTGTTCGAGTTCGGCCGTGCGCCGGGCTACCCGCCGTTCCAGATCATCTCTTGAGGCTTCCAGGATTTTTCGAGCCCTGCTTTCGGCTCGTTCTTTTTCCCGATGGATTGCACGTATCTTGGCGGCCAGGGCAAAGGACAGAAGCGAAAGGTTCATCATCAATGCCACTCCGGAAGCCCGATGGACCCCTTCACTGAACTCGAACAGACCACGATTCATCAGTCCGATGGACATTAAACTAAGCAAAAGGAAGAATAATGCGGCCAGAAAGACGCGAGCCCCTGGCAGTCGTCGCAATACCCCGTAAATGCTCACCGAAAGCACCAGAGCTGTTGCTGCCACTCCCATACCATTGGAAACCTTCTGCAGCAACGGATTGTGGGCCAGAGGCCAGGAGAGGATTCCAGTCAATACGGCAACATAGAACAAACCCAGAAAGACTAATGCGGTACGCGGCATATATGTCTTTAAGTTCAAGAATTGCCGAACGAACAGATAAATGGTCGCGGAACCCAGCGACACGGCTACCCAGGTGATTCGCAGATGCATATCGGGACTTTCTGGCCAGAAGAACTGGAAGCTGTACCCATACACCGATCCCAGGAAAATTGCGGCCCATAAAGTAAAGATTACATAAACAAGATAATCCCAGTCTCGAAGCGACCAGAAGATACCGAGGTTATAGAGTACGAGCAACAACACTCCGCCCAGGATAATACCATTAAACGTGCTCCAGAATGTTCGGTCCTTTTCAAAGCTTTTCCGGGAATGTAGCACCAGATTGACGGGCAGACTGCCTTCGCTTTGCAAACGAACATAGATGACATTTTTGCGACCGCCTTCCAGCGTTAGAGCAGCGTACACGGGGGGAACGGCGAAGTCGCGATCATAAAAGGGAAGATCGGCGCCATAATCCCTTTTAAATTCCAGCCTTCCGTCGCTGCCAAACTGGTACACAGTCACTTTAGAAATCCAGGTGGGAGTGGACTCCAGATAGTAGGTTGTGTTCTTACCGGTATCGTTTTGGAGAGTGGCTCGAATCCAGACCACATCCTGGGCGTATCCACGAGACAGAGATATATCTCGGCAGGCCCGCCAGCCCTCGCGGCCTCGGATTTCGTTCACGGAGTGCGCTGGCTCCTCCTTCCGGACTCCCGTTCGTATGAGGGCTTCACAATATGGTCGGAGATTCTCCGATTCAAAATTCTGATCTAACTTCAGGGGAGCAGATTTAGCAACCGATGGGCAGAGAAAAACTGCGGCAAGTATGAAGACTGGGCGGAGGCATGTACAATAAAATAGCCCTCCGCGCATCGCTCCTTAAATGCGACCAATGAATTCAGGGTGTCAAGGCAAAAGATACTTATGCACGAAAGCGAAAAGGCGGCAGGGCATTACCCGAGCCACCGAAAGTTTTTACTTTTTCGTCACCGGAATCCAGACTTCAAATCCGCCGGAGCCGGTAATGGGATCAAAGTTTGTTCCGTAGACTTCCATGCTGGGCGCCTCCGGAGGATTATAACCGGAATTGGGAAGCCATTCATTCCAGATCCATCCCATGGTATGACGAATGGTGCTAACATGATCTGTGTGCTGGAAGACCGCATATCGCTGCCCTTCCAGATCCACAGTCTCAAGTCCATCCTGTGCCGTAGCGCCTTCCCGAACCTGTACAGCGCTCATATATTCAAAGGTACCTTCCGGATCTACGTTCATAATCAGCCCGTAGGTAGAAGTGCCTACCTGGTTGGATATACTGCCCAGATGGCCCACAAAATGCTGCCATTGATCCGGGATTCCGGACGGATCCTCCATGTCGTATCGTTTACGAATTCCCATGAATCTCCGCGCTGCTGCGATTTCGAATCTGGGTTGTGCAATGTTCTGCCCTGTTGTTTCCACTTTAGCTACCTCCATGATACCAGACCTGGTCTCTTCGTCGGATGCGCGGTAGGCTTCCGGCGATTTCCCAAACTGGCTCTTAAAGGCGCGCGAAAATGCCTCATGCGAGTTGTATCCAGCATCCAGCGCCAGCTGCAATATGTCCGGCGCTCCGGCTGCCAACTTCTCGGCTGCCTGACTAAGTCTGCGTCGGCGCACATAGCGCATAAGGGGCAGGCCCGTCAGAATGTGAAAGCAGCGCGTTAGATGATACGGGGATACGCCACAGACCTCAGCAATCGACTCAAGGGAAAGATCTCCTCTTGAGTTGCTTTCGATGTACCAGATAGCCCGGCTGGCTAGATTTGAGGTAGAGTTCGCGGCCATTGGAGATATTTATAATACAGACTCCATGGGGCCGCTTGATAGTTCTTGTGGTCATTCACAAAAAAACCCGGATCATGGAGAAATTTCCAGGATCCGGGCTTCTTGCCAGCCGCCGGCCACGAAGGACCGGTTAGGCAAAGCTTAACCAAGGGCTACTGCGGCTGGACAGTGGGCCGAAATAAGATCTCATTTACGTCCACACTTTCTGGCTGCGAAATGGCGAAGGCCACCATATCGGACATGGTGGAAGCAGGCACGCCAATCTTTTTCACCGCATCGCGAACGGCATCGCCTACCCCTGGTTCGGTAATGTGCTGCGTCAGTTCCGTATCCACGGCACCCGGAGAGATCGTAGTAACGCGAATATTGTATGGCTTAACTTCCTGTCTCAAACCTTCAGATATGGCTCGCACTGCATGCTTTGTGGCACAATATACAGCGCCGGTTGCAACCACAATGTGCCCGTACACAGAAGAAACGTTAATGATCTGACCGGACTTTTGTTCTTTCATGTAAGGAAGGGCCGCGGCAATGCCGTACAGAGTTCCTTTCATGTTCACATCAATCATCTGGTCCCATTCCTCGATTTTCAGACTTTCCAGAGGCGAAAGCGGCATCAAACCTGCATTATTGAACAATACGTCCACGCGGCCAAACTTCTCCCTGGCTGTATCCACCAGCTTTTTTACATCGTCGAGTTTCGTCACATCGGTGGCCACAGCCACGGCTTCTCCGCCGGCCTCCGTGATCTCCCGAACGAGGGATTCCAGACGATCGGCACGCCGTGCCCCCAGTACAACTTTCGCGCCCTTCTTTGCCAGATCTCTGGCCGTAGCTTCCCCCATACCGCTGGAGGCGCCCGTAATCACCAGAACTTTGCCTTTGATATTATCGCTCATTTTCTTCTCCTTTGTTCATTATTGATCTTTTTCAAGTATTCTGCGAAATGCCCAATCGATATCATTCCCTGTCATTTCCTGTCTGCGTCGACTTTCGCCAGCGCAGCCATTTGCTCCACTTCGGCCAATCCATTGCCCAGGGGCGCTTCGCAATATACATGTTTGCCGGCATTGAGTGCGGCTTTGACCACTTCCAGATGCTGGGGTACTGTAATCGTTACCGTCACAAGATCGATTTCCGGCGAATGAACCAGGTCCTCTACACTGGCAAATCCCTGGTTCACACCAAGAGCTTCAGCCGCCGCTTCGCTGCTCTGTTTTGAGCTGTTTACCACTCCGGCAATGCGATACCGATCGCCCAAGGACTGCAAGGCCGGTACATGGGCTACTCCGGCCCAGCTTTCGCCCGGCTTGATTCCGACGATTCCAACATTGATTTTATTTTCAGACATGAAAGCTCTCCTCTTCGTGACGTTCGACCTGCGATTCTTTGTCGGCTTTTTTCACACCTATGCCAGCGGTACAACTTTCACAGTTGCCGCTTTCGCACGCGCCGAAATCATAGAGTTCAAATACGGATTTCCGGTATACTTGGCACGGTAGGCAGCATCGATTTGATCGTGGGGACCGTCTACAGGCTCAAAGGACACTTCCTTTGTCATACCTGCTGCCTGGATTCTCCCCTTTCCCTGTTTCAGGGCTGCTCGGTACCATCGGGAACTGGTGCCGTTGTACGCTCGCACATAGAGATCACCGTCTACCCCCACCGACCAGATCCACGTAAGAGTCCCGTAGGTCTTTCCGTCATCGCGAAACGGAGCGATATGCAAATCGTCCGCTGCAGTAATCTTCTCTAACTCTTCTTGTTTCCAGCTACTCATCGCTTTGCCTCGTGTTGCTTAGAGTAGTGTTTGTCCGGAGTAAATACAATACCAGATCGTATGAATTCTTGCCCATTCCTTCAAGAATACGGATTTTTGGGATGGCGGATAGTCAGGAGCTGTGAGTAACTGTTTAGGGTCTTGGGTTCTCGGCCACGCCGGTATTGGCCCCGATTGGAACGGCTCTGAAAGGGGATTGAACGATGCCTGCCTGGCCGGGTCGGTCCAAATATCGATCAGGTGCCGAGAGCCACAGCATCTCTTGCCGGAGTAGCTCCGAATAATCGCTTATATTCGCGATTGAACTGCGAAGGGCTTTCGTAGCCTACGCGAAAGGCCGCCGAATAGGCATTCATTCCTTCTCTGGACATCAATTCCCGGGCTTTGTGGAGCCGCACGTTCTTTATGTACTGAAGCGGAGAGCTGCCTGTAATGTGTTTGAAGCTGGTGTGGAACGTAGTAGGACTCATCCCGGCCTCATAGGCCATGGATTTCACATCGAACGAAGAGTCGTAGGATTTCTGTATCTTATTGAGTATTCGCGTGATCTGAAAGAATCCCCGGTTTTGCAAGGCCAGTGCCTGGAGCGCCCATCCATGCTCATCGCATAAAGCACGATACAAAATCTCGCGGATGATCATTGGCCCCAGAATTCTTGCATCCCGGTCGCTGGCCAGGGTCTGCAGCAAACGAAAAGTGGCATCGATCATTGGATCGGGCAACGGAGCGGCGAAAATTCCCTTTGGAGTTCCCAGGCCTTCCTTTCGGATACTTTCATCTTCGAGCAAGATTTCACCGACGGATACCGGATCCACCAGTATGCTGATTCCCAGCACAGGCTCATTGTCCTCCACCATCACTTCGCATTCAAGTGGTAGAGGAACCGATAGCACTACATAGTGGAGCGGATCGTAGACATAACTCTGTCCACCGAGATAAATCACCTTTCGCCCCTGGGTCATGATAATAATCTGGGGCTCGTAAGACATGGGCTTGCGCTCTAGCGGTTCACTAATGCGAAATAGTCGCAATCCAGGGATGGAGGTCTGCAGAGAACCGTCCTTAGGTATGAGCTGATCAAATAGCGAGTTTATGGTTTTTTCGTTTTCGGCCATCATTATTATCCCGGAATGGATTCGATCTCTCTGTGGGCTCGTTCTAGCCTTCCCGTTACGATTTCGTTTGCTTTAAGACAGTATAACTCTCCTTTTTCATTCCTTGCACCCGAAAAACCGCATCTCCGTAGAAATAGGCAAGAATTCTGAGCAATAGGCATTGATTCCAACGATTCCCTGCAGTATCCTTAGCCATCATCGCACGGTATCAGGGCGAAGGGATATTTTGAGCTTGTAGGCAAGGGAGCCGAACAGCCACCGATAGCCGTCGATCAGGGAGAGAAGAATGTCACTTAGATCGGGTATAATCACAACACTCATAGGGCTGGCAATGCTGGGCTGTAGTGTCGGCCAGAGCCGGTCGAACACTGCTTTTGCAAAAGGACAGCCGGCTCCGCAACAGTATTTCACCGGCCATGTATGGCTTCAAATGCTGCATACGAACACCGACCCAGCATTGGATGCGCAGGTTTATAACGTAACATTCGAAGCCAGGGCTCGCACCCACTGGCATTCCCATCCCGGTG
>JAGRNC010000888.1 GCA_020440935.1 Leptospiraceae bacterium
CCAGTGCATAATGAATTATTTGAGCGGTGATTTTTCCAGCGCTCTGGAATCGAGCAAAAAAGCCTGGGGCTTCCAGTCGGGAGTTTTTGGAATGGCCGTTGTTCCTGAGCTGAACTTCTTCGAATCTCTTTCGCTGGCCGGCATGGCCCGCCATACCAAAAATCGCTGGATTGGCCACCGGGCAATAACCAGGATAAAGCGAAACCAACGTAAAATGAAAGTCTGGGCTCGGCATTGTCCGGAAAACTACGAGTGCAAACATTCGTTGGTGCAAGCAGAGCTGGCCGCCCTGCAAGGCAGGCACTCGGAGGCCATTGAGCGCTACAATGATTCGATACGTAGCGCGACCCAAAATCAATTTCGCCTGGAGAATGCTCTGGCCAATCGCCTATGCGCTCAGTTCTTTTTGACATCTGGAATGGCCAGAGTGGCAGAATCCTACCTACGGGAAGCTCATTATTCATTTCAACGATTTGGCATCTCATACCTCAGCCGGCAATTGGAAGAGGAATTTCCAGTGCTTTTTGGGCGGCATCGAAACATTGGATCGCTCACAGTTACGGGAGAGCAAACTTATACGGGAGATTCCCTGGCCCGGGAAGGCTCAAATCCGGAAGACTTACCAACGGCGAATCAGTTCCTGGATCTTCGCACCGTGCTTCGATGCACTCAAGCTATTTCCGGAGAGATATTTCTCGATCAACTGATCGAGAAGCTTATGAGTCAGGTAATCGAAAATGCGGGCGCCGAACGGTGTTATCTCTTTCTGCCTGGAAAAGAGGATCTGCTTTTGGCGGCCGCGGTAGACGTAACCGGT
>JAGRNC010000889.1 GCA_020440935.1 Leptospiraceae bacterium
GTTTGTGGCTCCACTCCGCGCGCGCCGTCCAGGAGCATGATAGCGCTATCTACGGCCATCAGGGTGCGATAGGTATCTTCCGAAAAGTCTTCGTGACCCGGTGTATCCAGGAGGTTTAATATATGGTCATGATACAGAAATTGCAGGGCAGCGGTGGAAATGGAGATTCCGCGCTCTTGCTCCATGGTCATCCAGTCGGATCGGGTCTTTTTTCGGTCCTTTTTTGCGCGGACGTGTCCTGCCAGTTGAATAGCACCTCCGTAAAGAAGTAGCTTCTCGGTCAACGTTGTCTTACCGGCATCGGGGTGGGCAATAATGGCAAAGGCCCTACGGCGGCTAATTTCCTGCTGCAAATCCACGGGGTCAGGTTCAAAAACCGGGGGCGGGAATCAATTGAAATACATACGGAACGGTGGACGATGAGAGCAAGGTTAGAATAATTGAAAGTATGGAAGAATGGAGGCCGGATCGCCAGTTCAAGAAAGCGGATTTCCCCAGAAAAGAAAAAGAGGGTGCGAAGCCCGGCCAGCCTGCTTCCGACGGGTCCGATTCTGCCGGGCGCGCAGGGAGACCAGTGCGCAAAACGGATGCCAATGCCAAAAATGAAGCCAAATCTGCCGAGAATCGATCTCCTGCTCCATCGGAATCGACCAGGCTTCAATCCTGGTCGGTGCCCAAACTGGGAGGCGGCCGAGTGCTGGCCGGTGGATCGGCGAAGCAATCGGATAATCAGGGCTCTTCCGAATCTCAGTCTGAAGCGCAAGGCGCGCCATTTCAGCGGGAATCAGCAAACCAGCCACTG
>JAGRNC010000890.1 GCA_020440935.1 Leptospiraceae bacterium
GATCCAGGGATACTTTTTGCTTGAGCTCGCCTTTACATTGCAATCCTGGTAGGGACATGGCAACATCGAGATTCACATCGCCGGTGGTGCTGTTGATCACCAGTGAGCCTAGCTGCAGTTTGTCACCCGGGCGAATGAACCTGGGAATGAGCTTCTGGATCACCACATCCCTTTTTACCTGAATTTCCATCTCTCCTTTGCCGTAGCTGGCATTACGCGCTGCCAGGGCCATAAAACGAAAGGTGGTCAGGTTGTCCGGCAGCTCAAATTCGAATTCAATCTTACCCGATTTGTCGGCTTTTAGCTTTGGATTCCAGTATGCTGTGAATCGAAAGTTCCGCCGGGTAGCGGAATCGGAATCGAGGCCGAAACCTCCGCCGCCTTCGTCGTCACCGCCGCCACCGGGGTTTTCGCCCTTGGTTGCCAGGAGTAGCTGATCAATGAGTGCTCCTCGGTTTTCCAGCACGCGAACACCCAGCGGCCATCCGCTGTACATTGCCTGGATGGGATCCGCATAGCGGTAGTTTAGCAGATCCAGAACGGCTCTATCGGCCACAGATAGCGAGACCTCGGCTTCCGGCGCGGTCTGAATCGTAGTCTTCACTTTCATGCCGGGTTTGCAAGGATTACAACTGGTTTTTATGCTCACCGGGATACGTTTGCTTTCGCTAGATACGTTTAGACGCACCATACCCATCTTGAATTGCGGTTTGCCCGGATCCTCGGTGCGCGTCGGCTTTTCATCCGTTCTTCCGCGGATAATCATAACGCCTAC
>JAGRNC010000891.1 GCA_020440935.1 Leptospiraceae bacterium
TGTTGAAGATTTCCCATCCTTCGACGCCCACGGGAATGAGGTTGTCCTGAGCAAGCTTGGTTATGATTTCCTGACGCTTGAGCCCATCCACATAAATCTGATCGGTGCCGCTGGCAGACCAACCGTAACCCATGGCATCCAGGCTTTCGGTAATGCTTGCATATTCCTGGGGACTGAGGTCGCCATAGAGCAATACCTTTTCGGGAGACTTGGAATAGTTCCCCATCGCCGCAAAAGCGATGATCACTACTACAAGGACAGCTCCAATGGTGCCCTTCTTGATGATGTCCAGACCGTTCCAGAATCCAACGATCTGATCCAATATTCTCTGTAAACTCTCCGGCATGCTCTTCCTCCCTCAAAGGATGGGCCTTGATATATTATGTCGCATTCCGTAGTACAGCATTTTTTTCATCCAGACCAAAAATATTCTCCTTAACATCCAATGAGTACTATTTGGATGTTAAGCGATCATCGCTGTTCGGCTTAACGGCCTGCTGTAAGTTCGCGAATCGTGCGAACCAATCCATCGGCCACAGTCTTCGTAAGGTTCAATGCGAACCTAGATTTCTGCGCCGCAATCATGACGTCGTGTATCTCTACCGAATCTGGATCATAGATAGCCTTTTGCGTAAGCGCCTCGGATTTCTGATCCAGTTGCTCTACCTGTCCCAGCGCCTCGTTCAATGCATCGGAAAAGTTTGTGGCTACTTTGTTGGGATCCGGTGGCGTAGATCCAATATTCATATGTCGTTCATTCGCTGT
>JAGRNC010000892.1 GCA_020440935.1 Leptospiraceae bacterium
GTAGACCATGGACGCATTATCGGCGATGGGATCTGACCCGGGTGCCGCGGCGGCCACTGTGCCCGCAAGAATGAATCGCTTCACTCCGGCATCCATGGCTTGATTGATCAGGTCTTTGGCCGGCTCGAGAAACAGGCTCCGCTCCAGAGCAGCGTGGCCCCAGAAAGATCCCCAGGTGCCCGTATGGCAGATGACATCGATTCCCTGTACGACCGATTTTCGATATTCCGCATCGGTAAGATCCCCCACCCGCAATTCTATGGAAGACTGACCGTTTCGCATGCGATGGGGATCGCGGACGGCCGCAACAATTTGAACATTACTTCGCTTCTGCAATGCAGCGATCGTCTCGCCACCGAGAAAACCGGAGGCTCCTGTCACAAGTACGTTGATCTTTTCCATCTTATTGTTTCGCCTGATTGGACTGCTCCAGAGACGAAAGCCATTCTTCGATTGATTCCAGTTCTTCGTTGATGTATTTGGGATCTCCAAAACTGTGCGCCAGAAGCGTAGCCCCTTCAAGCAGGGAGAGCAGATGAATGGCCTGCCTTAGCGCAGGTGCCTTGGGATTTAGTTGCTTAAAGTTTTGTTCCAGCCATTGCAAATGCCCTGTAAACAATTCCGCCGCCGCGATACCGAGCTGCCCCGATTGTTTTTGCAGTTCGGTACACAGCGAACCCACCGGGCAGCCGTACTCAATCAGATCTGGAGTGTTTTCCCTGGTCATGCGAACAAAAGCGCGGATGCGCTC